>NZ_JAKUFQ010000009.1:0-111534 GCF_022663475.1 Bacillus cereus group sp. BfR-BA-01382 | reverse complement strand
TAATAAAGTGGACACTAATAGTGCTACAAAAGCTCCGACTGGTACCATAATCCATTCTGTTCCATGGGCAGTGAAAATGTCGGTTTTCCATAACCCCACACCAGCAAAAACAAGAAGTGTAATTAATGAAAATGGTGCAATTTTTATTGCAGCAATTCGTGCACGTTCTCTCAATTTACCAGTTGTACGTATCGTAAGAAATTGTAATCCGTGAACAATACATAGTAGGAGAAACATTACTCCTCCAAGTAACGCAAATGGATGAAGTAATTGCAGGAATCCACCTACAACGTTTTTACTCTCATCAATAGGTACACCTACCATAAAGTTTGCAATCGCAACTCCCCAAAGGATAGGAGGTAACATACTTCCAATAAACATCCCCCAATCCCACGCACTCTTCCATTTATGATTATCTATTTTCGCACGAAATTTAAAGGAAACACCTCTTAAAATTAAAGCAAGAAGCATAAATACAAACGGAATATAAAAACCACTAAATAAAGTTGCATACCAGTGCGGAAATGCCGCAAACATGGCTCCACCAGCACAAACAAGCCATACTTCATTCGCGTGCCAGAACGGTCCTATTGTATTTAAGTAAACTCGTTTTTCAAAATCATTCTTTCCTAAAAACCTCGAAACCATTCCTACCCCAAAGTCGAAACCTTCCAGTACGAAGAATCCAACAAATAAGATTGCAATAACTAAAAACCATAACTCATTAAGAGATAACATACTCTTCCTCCTTATCAAATGGATCATGGCTTTGATAATCCTTTTTCGTTTTCTTATTCGTGTGGCCCTTAATGGTACGAACAAATAAGTACACACAAATTCCACCCATAATTAAATACATTGATGTGAATGAAATAAGTGAGAATAATACTTCACCGAATGTTACATTTGGTGATACAGCATCTTCTGTTTTCATTACACCAAATACAACCCAAGGTTGACGACCCATTTCAGTCATAATCCACCCTACTGTATTACCGATGAATGGAAGAGAAATTGCATACACCATTAATTTTAAATACCACGTTTTTTCAGCTAAACGATCTTTTCTTGATAAGAACCATCCGTAAGCTCCTAGAAGAAGCATGAATGTTCCACTCATTACCATCGCTCTAAAACTCCAAAACATTGTATGCACTGGAGGAATATAATCCCCAGGTCCATATTTTTCTTCATATTGTTTTTGAATTTGATTCATCCCTTCAACTTGACCGCTAAACTTATCATACGATAATAGACTTAGCATATAAGGGATTTGAATTTCAAACGAATTTTCTTTCTTCTCTGTATCAATTTTCGAAAATACTGTAAATGGCGCTGGATCCTCACTTGTATTCCATAGTGCTTCAGCTGCCGCCATCTTCATTGGATGTGTCTTAATTAATTGTTGCGCTTGTGCATGACCGAAGAATAATACAAGCGCCGTTGTAATTGTTCCAACAATGATAGAAATTCGGAAAGATTTTTTAAATACTACAGTTTCTTGTCCTTTTGTAATTTTCCATGCACTTACACCCGCAATAAAGAATGCACCTGTTGCAATTGCTGCTGTAATTGTATGCGGGAATTGCACCCATAGTTGTGGGTTTTGAATAATGGCTAAGAAATCATTCATTTGTGCACGACCATCAGCTGCCATTTCATACCCGACAGGTGACTGCATAAATGCACTTGCAGTTAAAATCCAGAATGCTGATAACATCGTTCCAATTGAAAGGAGCCAAATACACATTAAGTGAATTCGCTTCGGTAATTTATCCTCACCGAATACCCATAAACCTAGGAATGTAGACTCAATGAAAAATGCCAGTAATCCTTCAATTGCAAGTGAGGGACCAAATACATCACCTACAAAACGTGAATACGTTGACCAGTTCATACCAAACTGAAATTCTTGTAAAATACCTGTTACTACACCTACTGCAAAGTTAATAAGGAATAATTGCGTCCAAAACTTTGCCATCTTCTTATATACTTCTTGCCCTTTTACCACATACAACGTTTGCATTATCGCAATAATAAAAGCTAAACCAATTGACAGCGGAACAAAAAAGTAATGGAAAATCGTTGTTGATGCGAACTGTATTCGTGCCAATTCGAGCGTTTCCATACTAAAATCACTTCCTTCATAGTTTTTATAATCAAAGTTAATTGAGCAATCTTATCAAACTCAATTATTAAGAAATACGAAAAGACAAAAACATTTTGTATGTATTGTCGAAAAATACGAAGTTTCAGTTTTTCAAACTATTTCAATGCTAATTTTTACCTTTTCACTATTTCTGTAGTGTTTTATTCGTTAATCGAATTGTATAATATACCTGCATAGTAAATTCAGGTTATTTTTGACGTATTATTGACATCATTTTGTCTGAAATATGTCTTTTGTCATTTTTTTGAATCATATTTTCCTCATTAGCAAAATATGTTTTTTCAATATACGGCTTACTTTTATATCTATAAAACAATCGTTTTTTCTTCATACACTTGACTTTCACCCGAAAAAATGTCCTCACAACCACCCTCGATAAATGCTTATTTTTTGTCAAGAGAAAAATATATTTCCAAAATTCAAACTCGAAATAATGTTATTCAAAAATAGAAAATAGCTTCCCTCTTCCTCGACTAAAAGTTCATTCTTTTGTCATTTTTCCATAACAAATAAAAAAGCTGATAGTCAATTAGACTCTCAGCTTTTTTATTTGTTTTGCTGTATGTTTTCTAACGGCTGGTAATATTTCAGTAGCAATTAATTCAATATTTTTCTCAATTTTATCAAATGGTACACCGCCAAAATCAATTTGTGCCATAAAGCGTTGTTGGCCAAACAATTCATATTGGTAAAGCATTTTCTCAATGATTTGTTGTGGGCTACCAACCATTAAAGCATCACGGTAATCTATTGCATTTGTAAATTGCTGTTTCGGATACCCACCACCGCGCAGTGTAAGCATACCAGCATTAATGTGAGGATAATATTCACTAAGTGCATCTTGTGAATTTTTTGCCGTATAAAATAAACTCGTTGTCGCAACTGGTAAACTAGCTGGATCAAATCCACTTTGCTGAGCAGCCTCGCGGTAAGCATCTACTGACACTTTAAAGTTAATTGCTGGACCACCAAGTGTTGTTATCATCATTGGCACACCTGCACGTCCTGCTTTAATTGCACTAGCTGGTGGACCTCCAACTGCACGCCAAATTGGTAAGTTATTATTTTTCGCTCTTGGAATAACCGATGCATGTGCGAGCGGTGCTCTGAACTGTCCATTCCATGTTACATGTTCCTCGTTATTAATTTTTAATAAAAGATCCATCTTCTCTTCAAATAATTCTTCATAATCATTCACGTCATAACCAAGTAAACTATATCCTCCAATACGAGATCCACGACCAGCTACGATTTCAGCACGACCATTAGAAATCAAGTCAATGGTAGCGAAATCCTCATATACTCGAACTGGGTCAGATGTACTTAATATCGTTGCGGAACTTGCAATTTTTATATTTTTCGTAGCTTGCGCGACCGCACCTAAAATAACTGTATGAGCTTGCGTTGTAAAATGCGTTTGATGACTTTCACCTACAGCAAACACATCAAGCCCTGCCTCATCTGCTAACTTAGCTGTTTCAATTAGTTCGTGAATTCTTTTTTCTGGCGTAACTTTCTCCCCATTATGTGGATTTAATACATGATCGCCAATTGAATATAACCCAAACTCAATTCCTTTTCTTGTATCTATACGGTATTTTTCCATAGTTACTCTCCCCTTTAATAAAGTAGTATTAGTTTTTCTTCTAAAAACGTTGGTAAGTCAAGTATATCTCCGTATTACCTATCTCATCACTTGATTAGTCAATTGATGATGTAAAAAAAATTACTCTTGCGGTAATTCTTTTTTTTCGCTATGCTTATGAACTTTCGTCATCAGCTCGTATAATATTTTCTGCTCTTCTTCATTTAATACATCATCAAAAAACGAAGATTGAAATGCAAGTTGCTCTGGCAATGCTCTCTCTAAAGCTGCTTCTCCTTGCTCTGTAAGACTAATTGTTTTCGTTTTCCAATCTTGTTTTCGTACAATATATCCTTCTTTTTCAAGACGAGTTAACATTCGAGAAATGCCACCTTGTGTAACAGTTACCTTTTCAGCTAACTCCATTTGTGTTAGTGGTTGATACGTACGTATTTGCAAAAGCACATCAAATTGAGCTGTCGTTAAATCAAAACGTTTTAAAAACTCATTTGACATTTGATTACTTTGGTTCGTAAATCGTATTAAACGTAACCATATTAATGATCCTATCGTATTATCACGCATGTTTCATCACTTCCTAGCGTTCATCTTACTATCACTTTACCACTCAAGTGATGGTAATGCAAGTGAAAAAGTATTCGACATTATATTACGTATCCACTAAACCAATCTATATAACTCCTGAATCACCAATAAACAAACAAGAGTGCTTAGATAAACCCTTTAGGTTTCCTAACACTCTGATATCTTTGTAGATTTTAGGGTATGAAAATAATAAATAATTATTGAATAAATGTAAAAAACTAAAAAATGAATATTCATAATCACTCTTATAGCGTAATATAACACTGGTTATACCCTTATCCTATCTACTACAATATCCTTATGTACGGCTAATTACATTTGTGAAGGTATGTAAAATGAATTCAAGTTAATCATTTATTAATTACAAATATTCTTATTAATGAATTTCTGATTTATCTATTTTCAGAAAATTGATGGATTATTTAACGATGTGAATCCTAGAAACGAGCCAAAATCTATTCAAAAAATGGAGTATAGTTGTAATTACAGCTGTGTTATTGATTTCCCAATTGAGTTAGTTATCTCAACTGCACATAAGAGCTGAAGCACCTTCAAATTCTACTGTATTTCATAAATTAATGCCTAAATATTTAATAACCAATTTTAATTTTGATATGGATGCATCAGCTGTTACGATAACGCAGTAATTGAAAATCTCTTTGGAATCATGAAGTCTGAATTTCTATACCGAAAAGAATTTAAAAATATAGACCACTTTAAACACGAACTAACAAAGTACATAGCGTACTATAATCATAAAAGAATTAAGGCAAAACTAAAAGGCATGAGTCCGATACAATATCGGATTCATGCCCAAGAAGCTACCTAATGAAATAATGAAATTTATCTATATTTTTAATGCATTAATCAAATCTTTTATCAATTTTTCCTCATCATTTTTTAATTCTTCTAGCCTATCTACAATTTTCAAAATAATATCATTATCTTTTACTAAGCTATATTTAACAAACATATTGCGTATAATTAATGCTCGATCTTCAATTTTCTTTGCATCTTGATATATTTTCGTTTCTATTATTTGATTTTCTAACATAAAGTTAATCCGGGAGGCCATAACCTTTTTATGCTCCCACAAAATATGTGTATTTCTTATATCTATATATACCTCTCCCTGGATTAATGCTTCGAAGTAATTATAAAGTTGCTTATAAGATTCCATACCATAAAATCTTTCCCAGGGTTCCAATAACATACTAAACTTCTCAGAAGTATTTCTCGAATGAAGATAATCTTCCAAAGATTCAATCACTAATTTTTTATTAAATTCATATTCTCCTTCTGGATTAAACTTATATAAGTAAACTTGATTACATTCATTCTCTATATTCTCTAGGTATAAATAGGATTTTCTAAATTCAGAAAAACTTACTTTTGAACTCTTAAAAGAAACATTCTTATTAAACCCTAATACATCAAACGTCTCTGAATTTATGTCATAACCATATACTAATATATCATGAGAAAAATGTCTCTTTTTATAGGTACGTCTATCCGGAATATAATATTCATCTACATTCAAATACACATAATAATTTTCATTCAGGGACTTTATTACAAAATCTATTATGTCCTGATTTGTAAATTTAATTAAATCTCTTTGTAGCTTCTGTACTTTTAACCATGGACAAATAGTATGATCATACATATAAAAACAAAATGGTACCGGTGATTTAAATTCCTTATCAAATGCTACTTGAATGTAATTACTATAGAACCATGGATACGCTTCTTCGTGATTTAAGATAATGGCTAATGGATAGGCGTAAAATTGATATCCATAAACTGGTGGTTTTTCTATTGGCAACTTTTTTTTACCCATTATTTTCTCCTATTCAATTAGTTTTTTTAAAGGGAAAAATTCAGAAATTAGAAACAGTGGTTCTTTTTCACTGTTAATAGTATAGGTTTTCCCTAAAATTTTGTCTTCACACCCTATTTGAAGATGTTTAGCCATCCCCTCTTCTTGATATATATTTACATTTTCAATTTTCCTACTGGTATCTAGCTTATACTTATCTAAAATTTTTCCGATTGGCTCAACCCCTTTTATCAAATCTTCCATAACTTCTTTTTGAAACTTTTCTATAAATACAATAGAAATGGCATATAAGAATATTTCGCCTGTTTCTTCACTTTCTAAAGTTGCTTCTCTAACTAGGAAATAATCAGGTAATTTTGTATTAAATACTTTTAGTATAGGCAGATCTGTATTCTGCCGTATTAAATTCACTTTTATAATAGTATTATGGTATATTTCTAGTAATTCAGTCATCGAAGATTTAGTATATGTCACTAGTCGCCCATAACTACTTAGTTCGTATTCTTTTATATGCACACGGCATTCTCTCCTAATTTTTATTTTTTTGAATTAAATACTTTCCGATTACTAAATAATCCAAATCTATATTTAAAAAGCATTTAATAGCATCATTTGGTGATTCAACTATCGGTTCTCCATTATCATTAAATGAAGTATTCAAAAGAATTGGAATACCTGTTAAATTTTTAAACTCAGAAATTAATTTATGAAAATTCAGATTCATATCCTTTGATACTGTTTGCATTCTTCCAGTCCCATCAATATGAGTAATTGAAGGTACATCCTTTTGTTTAGAATTATGGATTTTCGGAACAAACAACATATAGTAAGAACTTTCTTTCATAGAAAAATATTTATCTTGTTCTTCTTCTAAAACAGCAGGTGCAAATGGTCGAAACGGTTCTCTATGCTTAATTCTTGTATTTATAAGGTCCTTCATATCATTATATCTAGGATCTGCTAATATACTACGATTTCCTAATGCTCTTGGACCTACTTCTGATTTCCCCTGAAACCACCCTATAATATTTTTATCACTAATTAATTTAGCAACCGTTTTATGCAAATTTTTTGGTTCTGATACTATTATTGATTCTTTATATTGTTCTAGAGACTGTTTTATTTCTATTTCAGTGTATTCCTTTCCTAAGTACGGAGAAAAATCTGTTTTAGAGGGATTCCTATGCTTTCCTCCTAAAGCATAATACCCATAAAGGGCCGCTCCAATTCCAGTACCGGTATCACCTGTTGCAGGCATTACAAATATATTTTCAAAAGGAGTATTCTCTAAAACTTTATAGTTTACAACACTATTTAAAGCTACACCTCCAGAAATACATAAGTTTTTTATTTGAGTTTTTTCATATAAATAATTGCAAAGTTTAATTACAATATCCTCAGTATGATATTGAACTGCAAAAGCAAAATCAGCTTTTGCTTGCTCCAATCTCTTAAGCGTTTTCATATTTTCCAATACGTGATTTATGTACTGTTCCATTTCTCTCTGTTGCTCTAAGCTTTGATTGAAATTCCCATTTATATCACAATTATAGAATTTATAAAATTCCTTCACATATTTGTCCGTACCATAAGGAGCTAAGCCCATTGTTTTACCAGGTTCAATATAACCCTGTGAGTTAAATCCTATGCTATTAGTAACTATTCCATAAAAAAATCCTAATGAATTTGTATAAACCTGTTCATAATCCTCACCTACTACTTCGCCTTTAATATCCTTTAAAGTAGAAATCTGAGATCCTTCTCCTAAATAATATGTTATTGTTTCTCCAAATATTTGATTCTTACTATTTATTTGGCTCCCTCCACCATCTAAAACTAAAATAGCTGATTTTTCAAATTTCGATGGATAAAATACACTAGCTGCATGACTAAGATGATGACTAATTAACTTAACTTTTTTTCTATATTTAAGGTAATAACCAGGTGTTAGATAATCATTTGCCACTATTAAATCTACATCATCAATAGAAATTCCTTCCGAATCTAAACAATATTTTGCAGCCTTACACCTCGAAACACGTTCACCTAGCTTATATGCATATTTAACCCGTACTAACCTTTCCTCTTCTACAGCAACCTTAATTTCACTATTATCAACTAAACATGCTGAAAAATCATGTAAAGATCCACCCAATCCTAAAACCTTCATTTTATTTTCCTCCTACTCTCCAGTTCTTCATTACCTAATCATTTTAAAATAGGTTTGTGAACTATTTTTAATGTGTAGCTTTAAAGCATTATTTGAGTTATAAAATTCCTCTAATGATATTTGATTATTTATAAATTTTACAAATAATTTGGGATCTAAGTGCTCAGAATATTTTTCACAGAAATAGTTCATATTTTTAGCCAAATTTTCAATTCTATTTTTACCAACTGGATGTTCCATGTGATAAACTTTAGCGTTTTTCTGATATATGAATCTAGCATTCTGATTATATAAGCGATATCCTAATTCAATATCTTCTCCCCCCCAACCAAGGAACTTTTCATCAAAATAATTTACCTTTTCTAACAACTTTTTACTAACCGAGGCATTTCGTGTTACAAAGCAGGTCCATGCAATATGCCCTCCATTTGGATGCCACCCAAACAATTTAAACGTTTGTTTGGCATAAAAATCTTCTCTAGCTGTTCCATTTAGTTGATTTATATCATTTAATAATGCATTATGTATGATTGTTTCTGTCCTATGAGAAGTTATATTCCCAAAAAATACATTATAACGGTCACCTACAACAACGACTTCATCTTTACTTTCTAAATGCGGTTTTATATGCTCGTATATAAATTGCGATCCAAATAAGATATCATCATCTAAAAAAATGATGATATCTCCTTTTGCCATTTTAATTCCTATATTCCTAGCTTTTGCAATAGATGCAGCTTCTCTTTCTGTATACTGCATATGTAGTTGCCCCTTATACAACTCTATTACTGACGTGTAATCCACAGTAGAACCGTTATTAACAATAACTACTTCAAAAAGAATCCCCCTGGTATTCTGTAGAGAAAGCGATTTCAAAGTATGCTGTATACGTTCGAGCTTGTTTCTTGTGATTAGTACAATGCTAGCAGCGATATTTGCCATGTTAATAAAACTCCTTTTATTTAGTTTCCAGAACTATTGTACGCTTTTAATCCCCTATTCCACACAAAACGTGTAATAATTAAAAGCACTATACTAATCCCAAAAGTAAGTATTCCCAATACAATATCTAATTTTCCAGTAACTATTTTTGCAGCAGGGCTAGCAACTAAAGCAATGGGGAACATATACTTGAAGATCATTCCTATTATGCCTTGATAAATATCATCTGGAAATCTAGCCATTATTATTGTACTTAAAAACATTCCTTCTCTATTTTGAATACTTGGCCACCAAAAAGCTGTAATGGTCCACATAAACCAAATACAGTAGTAAATAATCATTCCTGAAAATAAATAGAGAAAATATCCCAATAAATTAATTGAATTTAAAACATTGGACATTGAATTCATTCCAATAATTACAACTATCATCCCTGGAATTACATTCAATATTTGGGTATAATTCAAAGTTCTAAATGATGCGTAAAATTGAGAATCAATAGGCTTTATCAACAATAAATCCAGTCTTCCATCCATAATGTCATTTTGAAGCATACCCATATTATGTATCATTAAGAACATCATAATTGCATCAATAATCATATATGTCCCTACTAAAATTAACATTTCGGCCCATTGCCATCCCAATATATTTTCTACATTTAAATATATAGCTTTAAAGAATATTAATGGTACACTAATCCAAAGTAATCCTGATACAACCATAGCGAAAAAATTTGCTCGGTATTCTAAATCCTTTTGTAAACTTAATGTAGCTATTTTTTTAAAAACCTTTATTTTATTCATTTTATCCACCTACTTCCACATAATTTTTAACCCCTTTTCTCCAAATTACTCTCCCTAATATGAAAAATAATATTATCCAAATCAGTTGGACTATAAGTCCATGTACTATATAATCTTGACTAGCGGATCCAGTAATTATTTTTAATGGAAAAAATGCTAGATATGGAAAAGGTGTAAAATCTATTACCCTTACTATTGTATGTGGTAACAAATCTAGCGGAAAAAATCCTCCTGACAGTATAGTTATAATTAAATGCTTTACAAATAAAATATTTACCAGGTTATGTGCCCAGAATGCATAGCAGCCAATTATCCATGACAATAGAAACCATAGAGCCGCTGATCCTATAATTGCAATAATAAATATTATTATGGACTTTAAATCTAAAGATATACTAATATATTTTTTTAAAATTAGCATGATTATGGACAAAGGTATACAACCCAAGAAAAACTTTACAAACCTATCACCTATCATTTCAGAAACATAGTAAGCTTGAACATCAATTGGTTTCAATAACAGACTGCTTAATATTCCTTTATTTATTTTCTCATTCAAATCCCAATCTACCTGATACCAAATTAAATAGTTTATTATTCGAGCACCAATAAAATAAGTTATTAATTGATTAAGTGAATAATTAGCTACTGTATCTCCGTTTGCATAAATAGCTTTCCACATCAAAAACATTGCAACTGTGGGTAAAAAAGCTTCTAAAATCATATAGAATACCCCAAAACGATATTCTATTCCTCTAAGCCAACTTGTTTGTGCAATTTTAAAATAAGCATTTATTGGTATAGCTTTTTTCATGTGATTAACCCCTAATTAGCTGTTTGTTGGATTTTGAGTAAATTTTCTCTATTACGCCTTCTATTGAGATATTCTCTACTGTTAAGTCCTCTATAGGAAAAGAATTTAATAAAATTGTAGCTACATTTTTCATTTCATTTTTATTCACACATAATACCATTTTGTTTTGCTCTTGCAATGTAACTTTTGCTCCTAATCGTTCAATTTGTGATGAGGATATTTTTTCTTTAAAACTAACAGATATATACTTATTAACATCAAAATCTTTCATTATATCTGCTGTTAAACCGTTATATACTAAATTCCCTTTATTTAATATCATTAACTTCTCACAAAGATCTTGTATATCATCTAAATAATGACTTGTTAGCAGAATTGTAGCATTATAACGTTGATTATATTCTTTGAGAAAACCCCTAATTTTTTTTTGAGCAAACAAATCTAACCCTATAGTTGGTTCATCTAAAAACAGAACTTTAGGAGCATGAAGAAGAGCTGCAATCATTTCCATTTTCATTCTTTCACCAAGAGATAATTTTCTTGTTTGAACTTTGAGCAAATGCTCAACTTCTAATAAACCAGATAATTCTTCAAGCCGATTTTTATAATCCTTACTTGATATAGAATATAATTCCTTATTAAGTTCAAAAGTTTCCAATGGAGGTAAATCCCAAATTAGTTGTCCTCGATTTCCCATCATAATCGATATTTGTCTTCGATGTTCCAAACTTCTCTTCCACGGTACACATCCCATTATTTCAACTTCACCATGGGAGGGCGTTAAAATTCCCGTTAAGATTTTTAGAGTTGTAGTTTTACCTGCTCCATTAGGACCAATAAAACCAGCAAAATCTCCTTGTTTTAATTTAAAACTTAAATCATTAACCGCTATTTTCTGCTCGTACTTTCTATTTACCATAGATTTAATAGAACCAAGAAACCCAGGCTCCTTTCGATGAAAGCGATATTCTTTCTGAAGATTATTTACTTTTATTGAATACACACCTTTTCCTCCCCCCATAGTTCTTCTTATTATTTATTTAACTTTTCTATAATATAAGTAGTTAAAGATTCAACTGTGCTAACAAGATCGACACTAAGTTCTTCATCTGGAATTTCTATTTCAAATGTTTGTTCTATTTTCAATAAAATTTCTAAAACCATTATTGAATCTATATTATAATAATCAATTAAATTGCTATCGTTAGGGATTTCATTTGGTGAAATATTAGTTTCGGTTCCTTCTGTTACACCCTCAGCAATGATGTTTTTTAATACCTTTTGAATGTTTTCCATCTCAACATGTGTGTTCATTTTTATTAACCCCTTTTTTGTCTTTTATTTTTTATAATTAGATTATAAATTCTCTTTCAACGCTTGCCTTTTCACCTTACCTGTTGAAGTCTGCTCAAGTTTTTCTTGAAAAAATATCTTTCTAGGTACCTTATATGCTGATAAATACCTTCTGCAATGGGATAATATTTCTTCTTGCTTAGAAGGATGATTTAAAACTATATGGGCGACTGGTATTTCTCCTCTAATTGAATCTTCTTGTCCCACTACTACTGCTTCTTTAACAGCAGGATGAGTTTGAATAACCTCTTCAACTTCTAAAGGATTTACCTTCTTTCCGGATACATTAATAGTGAGTTTTTGCTTCCCATATATATAAAGATGACACTTTTCATCGAATATCCCTAAATCTCCAGTCTTAAAATACTCTTTTTTATCGATAATGGAATCCAAATTACCTTCACCATCTAGATAACCCATTGTCATACTTTTATTTTTGATCAGTATTTCGAAAATTTGTAACCCTTTTGATTCCACAGGATCTGAATAATTTAGTAATACACTTGTATCCGATATTACTTTTCCAACAGATGGTTGATTATATAGTTTATTTTCATACTTTTCATGTAAGATTGAAATGGCACCTGTTTCTGTCATACCGTATACATTGTTTAAATTTAATCCAATTAATTCCTCACACTTTGTTAACACTTCTTGGTTTAATATCCCTCCTGCGGTAAGAGCGTATCTCAAGTTTGTTAACTTACTTTTACAATGGCTTGCTAACATCTCATAATGAACTGGAAGTGCAATTAAAATTTCAATTTCCCTTTCTAAAATTACCTTCTCAATCTTTGTTGCGAGAGTTAACGCGGGTAAATAAGTTATTGTTACACCCGAAATTAATGGTGCAATAAACCCAAAAGCAAAACCATACGCATGGAATATTGGTGCAATAGACAGTATTCTTTCTTCTTTTAAATCTAATGTTTTTTTAAGTTGTAAACCTTCATTTAATAATCGTTTCTCTGATTTCAAAACAGCTTTTGGAATATTGGTGGATCCCGATGATAAAAAGATAACTAAGTTCCCTTCATCAACACTTTTGTTCTTCTTAAAGAACAAATTTTGTGTTCTTAAATTAAATAGTCTTATGGGCTTCTCAAACTCCATTTTTTCTTCAATTACCATATCATCTTCTATATCTATTAGTTTTTTTGTATCTGTTATTAAAATACTTGGCTTATACATGTTGATAACAGTTTGAAATTCTTCACTTTTTGTATAAGGATCCAATAGTATAATTGGAATTTTCAAAGAACATAATGAAACGAAAAGTATTGAGAATCTATATGAATCTTTTAAACATAATCCTACTAATTTACTTTGAGATAACCCAATCTTAATAATCGTACTACGGCATTTTTCAATTTCTTCTATATACTCTTTGTAACTAACCTCTTTTTCGTCTCTTATAAAAGCGATGTGTTCTGGATTGTTCTTCTTGATCTGATTGTATATCACTAAAAACCCCTCATATCTTTGAAGTTATTCTATTTTTCAAATCCATTGGCGTACTAGCGGTAACTACCTCGTATGATTTATTCATTGAAAAATTTTCAGTAAACCAATCTACTTTGATTGTATAAACATCTACTTTCTTACCTATATCCAAATCACTCTCTGTATCCCCAATAAATATACTTTCTTCTTTTTTTGCCTCCAACATCTCTATTGCTAAAGCTAATCCATCTGGATTGGGTTTACTTGGTATATTATCACTAGAAGTAATAATTACATCGAAATATTTAATTAAATCGGTATATTTAAGTAGTGCGTAAGTCGTTTCTCTTGATCTGCCCGTAAAAATCCCTAGTTTCATTTTCCTATCTTTTAGGTACTCCAACATATTGTGTATATCAATTGGAGGTATTAAAAATAATTCACACAAATTATCTAGGAAATACTTATTATAAAATTTTAATGCTCTTTCTTTATTTTCTTCTCCTACTAAACAACCAAGTGTAGCCTCTTCTGTAGGCATAGCATATCTTTTGATTAGAAGTGTACTACAAGTTTTATTCATAACCCTTGAATAAGCATATTTACAACTTTCCAAATGAATTTTCCAACTATTAACCAACGTTCCATCTAAATCAAATATGACTGTGGATACTTTATTAATCATTAATGTTCAGTACTCCCCCAGTTTAAATTTCGATCAATATGTTCAATATTCATATCGATATATGGTCCAGTCTGACAGCTTACTTTGCAGGCTATTTCTACTAATGAAGTTGCAATTGCCGCTCCCGAAGCCATTCCTAATCTCATCTGTAAATCAAGTAATGGTGACAACCCCATCTTTTCCAGTAAGAATTTATGCCCAGGTTCAGAAGAGACATGGGACGCAATAAGATAATTAGATATATCTGGACATAATAATTGCGCAATACTAGCCGCAGCTGTAGTTATAAATCCATCAATAATTATAGGTATTTTCCGTGCTGCTGCTCCCAGAATTAGCCCTACTACCCCAGCTATTTCCAGTCCACCAATAGAACTAATTATACGAAGAGGATCATCAGTGACCTTGAGATTATGATAATCTATACTCTTTTTTACAATTTCAGTTTTATATTTAACCTTTTCGCACGATATACCCGTTCCTTTTCCTACAACATCATTTGGTGAGATATTACAAACAACTGAAGTTATAGCGCTAGCGGCTGTGGTATTTCCAATACCAATTTCCCCAACTGCTATAATATTTGAATTTTGATTTTTTTCAGTCTCTAGTACTTTAGCACCTTTTAATATAGCCTCTATTGTTTCAGATATACTCATTGCCACTGTATTCGTCATATCATTCGTTCCTTCCTTAACCTTCCAGTTAAGAAAATTATCTGAATCAATACATTCTTTCAAACCCAAATCAACTAAAGTAATATCTGCCCCAACCTGCTTAGCAATTACATTAATAGGTGCTAAACCATCGGCTATCGTTTTGAATACCTTACTCGTAACATTTGATTTAAATAATGATACATGCTTTGATGCTATACCATGGTCACCTGCAAAAATAACAATACTTTTTTTGAAATCATCTATCTGAGTTATTCCTCGTACACCTGCAATCTGATAGGCTATCTTATCTAACGCCCCTAAACTTTTTAATGGCTTTGCTATTCGCATTTGGCTAATGTGAAATTTTCTTTCGGCATATTTATCGATAGGTGTTATCTTATCAATAAGTTCTTTTAATGATTGAATATTCTCTTTCATTCAGAACACCCCGCAATTTTATCTGTGTTCTTATGGAGTTTCTCCTCTATTAATTCTGATACACCATTAATAAAATGTTGATTAATGAAATACCTTGATACTCTTTCTCTAGCCGCGTTTGCTAAACTATCACCTAATTCTTGATTATTTAACAATCTTTCAATCTTATAGGCAATTTCATTTTCATCTAACTCACGTATACCATACTTATCTTCGTTTACAGTTAATTTCAAAGCTTCTTTGTTATCACGTAATAACTCATTTAACGAATCAACCGAAGAGGCTATTATAGGCTTACCTACAGCCATAAATTCAGCAGCAACATAACAAAACGACTCCCATAATGAAGGTACTACACATATATCTGCTACATGAAAGTATTCAATTGCCTCCTCTCGTGTTATATCACCTAAGAAAATTACTGAATCGCTTACATTTAACTTTTTAGTTAGTTCCTTGAGATATTCTAGCTCTGGTCCAACACCAATAATTCCGAGCTTAACTTTTGGGTAATTTCTCCAAACTTTTGCAAATCCTTTAATTAAATAATCAAATCCTTTCACTGGTACTAATCTACCGCAACCTAAAATTATAATTTCTTCCTCTTTTGCTAGAACGCTTCTTCTTCGTCTATAATTTACATTTTCTTTTCTTGCAAGTTCATCTGGATAAATTCCTAAATGAATTACGCTTGTTTTATCTCTCGATAAATCCTCATACTGCTTATGTATACTTTCGGATAACGCATTACTAATAAACACAGTATGGGTAGAGTGCATTAATGCTTTTCTCTCCAATTCAAGAATTAACTCTTTTCTAGCTTCAACATTATTTGAAACTCGATGAACCCCATTTCTATCGTAAGGAACCATCTTTGAAAAATCTTGTAAAAGGATATTAATGAGTGGGCATCCAAACTGTTTTGCTAAAATAGAAGCTTCAGGAAAACAAAACAAGTCCGGAAAAATAATTATTGATGGTGCACCAAACTTATTTACGAAATGATTTACACCCTTCATTAATCTTCTATGAGAAACAAGAGAATTGTCACTTATACCAGCTTCTTCTGTATATAAAGATTTATTGCTAATTCGATATATATTAACATCATTAATTACTTCTGTTACTAAAATTTCCTCTATATTATTTGTAATTACTCCTACTTTATATCCTGATTTTGCTAGACCTTCAGCCAATGATCTGGCTACTGTACTTGTTCCGCCAATTGTATTAGGCGGATACTCACGCGAAAAAATTAATACTTTCAAGGTTTCACTTCCCTTTCTTTATGTATTTTCATATATGCCTGAATTTGTTCTAACGTGAAATGATAAGAATCCTTACCTTCTTCAAAATTTTTATACCAGTTTACTGTTTCACTAACTGTACGATTAAAATCCCATTTTGAATTCCACTTTAATTGATAAACAGCTTTTTCAGAATTAACACTTAGACTATTAGATTCATAAAAATTTTCATTATAATTTTCGGAGTTATAGGACCCGTTCCCCCAATTATCAATAAACGTTTCTACTAATCTTTGTACTGGTAAAATGGAAGTATTAGTTGGCCCAAAGTTCCAACTTCCACTATACTTTTTAGGGTTGTGAAACAAATTTATACTTAGTAGCAAATAACCATACAATACGTCAAGTACATGCTGCCAAGGTCTAAAAGCATAGGGCTTTCTTAATTCAATTACTTTTTTCGCTGAAAGAGCTCTAACACAGTCAGGTATAATTCGCCCCTCCGCCCAATCTCCTCCACCAATTACATTTCCTGTTCTCGCACTCGCTAAACCAATTTTACTGTCCTCAGAAAAATAAGCATCTATATATGCAGTAAATATTAGCTCTGCAGCTGCTTTAGAAACGCTATAAGGATCTCCTCCTCCTAATTCATCATTTTCCCTATACCCCCATAACCATTCTTTATTTTTATAGCACTTATCAGACGTAACATATACTACCGACTTAACCGACTTATTGTGACGAACAACTTCTAACAAATTCACTGAACCAATTACATTAACATCAAAAGTGCGTTTGGGTTCTGTATACGAAACTCCTACAAGTGGTTGAGCAGCCAGATGAAAAACAAATTCTGGATTTTGTTTTCTGAAAACTTCTTTTAGATATTCTAAATCTAGTATGTCTCCATCAATATGTAAAATCCTTTCCTCTAAACCTAATATATTGTAAAGACAATCTTTTTTATCAGGAGGTAGTGAATATCCGACAACATCTGCACCTAACATATCTAACCACATACAAAGCCATGCACCTTTAAATCCTGTATCCCCAGTAACAAGTACCTTTTTCCCTTTAAATATAGACAAGTCTTTAGTTAATTCCATAATTTCCAAGGTGCCTCCATATTTTCATACATTTGATTTAAAGTTAATTGATCTTTATATGTATCCATACTTCCCCAAAAATCACTATGGTTATATACCATCATTTGTTTATTTCCCATTAATTTTTGTAGCGGTTCTTTTTCAAATACTAATTCTTTATCATTGTCTAGATATTCAAAAATCCCTCTGTTACAAATGAAATATCCACCAGAAATTTTTGCATCAGCAACTTGAGGTTTTTCTTGAAACTCTGTTACATGCCCCTCACTGTCACATTGCAACTCCCCATACTGCCCTGTTCTTGAAATACCTGTAACAGTTAGTATTTTTCCATGTGAATGATGAAAGTCCAATTGACGATTAATATTAAGATTACAAACTCCATCTCCATAAGTAAGCATAAAGGTTGAATCATCTCCAATATACTTTTGAATTTGTTTAATACGACTCCCTGTCATTGAATCTAAACCTGTTTCTACCATCGTAATTTTCCAATCTTCCTCACTCAATCTATTATGGTATTGAATATCATTGGGCTGATTAAGAGAAATTGAAAAATCACTATTGATTAACTTATAATTCATGAAATACTCTTTTATTTTCCACCCTTGATAACCTAAACATAAAATAAATTCATTATGTCCCCATGAAGAATAGTATTTCATAATGTGCCATAATATTGGCTTGTCCCCTATCGTAATCATCGGTTTAGGAATATTATCTTTATGCGATTGCATTCTCGTTCCAAAACCACCACAAAGAATAACTACTTTCACCTATCTCATCCTTTCGTATGTATTTTACTAAGCAAATATTTTATTGATTCTTAAAATTCGAACCATAAAAGAAAACGTTTGCACAGTTATGGATTATAAACCTATTACTATAAATTGTAAATACATTTTTTTACTATTTTTATCTAATTATGAATTATCCAACAAAACAAAACGCAACCTGATAAATAAATTAAATATTCTAATAATAATTCAATATCTACTTCTACATTAACTTCTTTACTATTATTTTTTTGTGAAAAATATACAAAAAGCTTATAAATCAAGATATTTTCATAATATTTACTGCCTGTTACTTCATCAAACATACTTTTCAAAAAAATCAAACTCGAAAAATAAACAATTGAAGTTACTACTCTTGTTTATTTTTACCAAAAATAATGTTAGACTAATTACCGAAGGTGGAATGAAAACACTTTCATCCAAGAGGCGGAGATGATAGAATATGTTTTTTCTAAATAAACCTTCCTCCCCTCCAAAATGCAATCGGTTGCATTTTTTTGTACTGTTATATTAGTTTTTATTGAACAGTAAAGTGAATTTTTTATCTAATAATTATCTTCAGCAATAGGAAATTATAAAAAACTCTAGGATTCAGGGGGAAATATTTTATGCATGATCTAAGTGATAAAGTGAAACAATTTCATAGTGATGGCTTTGTTTTTATGAGTAATGTTCTAAATGAAGACCAAATCAATTTATTGAATACCGGGGTTGAAGAAGCTTTTCGAGGTCCAAGGAATGGGTACGCTCCTATTTTTCGTGGTATGATGTTCGAACGTGGTGAAGTCTTTGAAAATTTAATCGATTTGCCTCCAGTTATTAATTTAGTCGAAGCAATTTTAGGGGATAATTGTCATTTGCGTAGTATGAATGCAATTAAGACCCCTAGAAGAACAGGAATAGATCAATGGCATATCGATTTAATTGATGATGAAATGTTTTTCCCACTTCCAAAAAATGTTGATTGGGATAATAATATTCAAATGCCAGTATTTATTGTCAACTGTCTATACTATCTCGCGGATGTTGAGGAAGATATGGGACCTACACAATTAGTTCCTGGTAGCCATAGAAGCGGTAAATTTCCAGACACTAAACAAGAACTCCCTGTTTATAATGGAAAAAAACCCGTGACTTTTAAAGCAAAAGCTGGTGATTGTCTAATTTTTAACAATCAGGTTTGGCACCGTGGCGGTTTAAACCTTAATCAAAAACCAAGAATCGTACAGCAAGTTGTTTATAGTAAATCTTATATTTCTCAGTCATTTTATCCCCTCTTAAATTATAGGGTTCCTGAGCATGTATTGGCTAGAGCAGACAATAGACGTAAACGATTAATAGGCTTCCATAAAGTGGGGTTGGTGTAAACCTTACAAAACGCCCGGAATTTTGATGTACAAATTTATAATTTTTTTAGCTTACTGGGCATGGGGATTATCACTTGTTCAGTAAGCTAAAATGTAATTTACTATTTAGAATTTACTAACAATAATAGAACTATAGTCTTCATTTTTATAAAACTAACCTTATAATATTCCATTTTCAACTCCGATTTTTGTCCATATGTTTACTCCACTTTTAGTTTTTAATTTACTATACATTATTTTATAAGATATTGAACCAATTAACACTGGTGAAAGACGTCTTATTCAAAAGAATAATTCTGTAAGTTATGATTAAAAAAATAGAAAAACCATCTCCACTGTAGATATCGCTTACTTTACGTCACATCTTCAGAGGTTTTAGCTGTAGTTACATTTATATAGGCTACATTCACCTATCTTTTTCAACTCTTCTTTATTTAATATATTTTCATGATAATAAACGTTCACAAAAGGCATACATTTTCATTCCTTTTTCTTAATTTAATTTCAACAAGTTTTCATCGTGAAATGTGCAAAATCTCATATACTGTAACACCTTTATTTGTTACCATTTCAGGCTTCTCTTCATAAAACTCAAACCTACTATATCCCCATTTATCCGGATTATAAACGATTACATTCCCTAAACACTTTTCGTTGTTTTGTACATCTTCATTTATCGTGCTTAATTGAGTCCCAATCAACGTTTTACTTTGAGAAATACTTCCTGCATATTCAACAACATATCTACTTTTCTTAAATCCATCACTTAGATTAACCACTAATGGAACACCTATATGTATTTGTTGCCATCCAAAAGATTGTAAAATGTTATCGTAATACCCTTCAAAGATAAATTTATTCATCCCTTCATGACCATTCCAAATATATAAAGGTGCATAGCAGTTATAAAAATTCCCGTCTTTCTCCGTTTCCGTAATTAAATAAGCTTTAAAATTTAGTTCTTGGAAACCATCAGTTTTATAGCCATTATCCTTTACCCTTTTCTTAATAATTTCCATGTCATAATCCTTTGGAAGAATGACCTTATATTGCATTCCAATCATGTTTATCACTCGCTTTCAATCTTATATACATTATGATAAATCGATAAGCGGCTAACGTAAAATAGGTATAAATTATGTTTGGTATCATTTATAATGATAGTGCATAAGGGGCTGAGATACATGGAAATAAATGATCTTATTATATTCAAAACTGTGGCCAGTGAGGGTTCTATTAGTAAAGCTGCTAAAGAGTTAGGATATGTTCAACCGAACGTAACTGAGCGAATCAAAAAATTAGAACAAGAATTAGAAACGCCTTTACTACATAGAGATAACAAAGGTGTTTCCTTGTTACCTGCTGGTGACATTTTATTAGATTACACGAATAAAATATTAACTCTATTAGAAGAAGTAAAAGATGAAATTAAAACGAGTGGTTCTTCTTATATAATAGCGACGTCACAATCTATTTTGACAAATTATTTAAGTAAGCGTATTAAAGTAAATTTCAGAAATTATCAAATATATGTAGAAAGTAGTAGTCATTTGCAAAAATTACTGCAGCAACAAAAAGTTGATATGGTCATAACTTATGAGGATTATCCTGACGCATCGTTTAAAAAAGTGTTCACAACCTCAATTTCTGTAGGCTTATTAAAAGCGAAAGAAAAATGTACCATTGATTATTCAAAAGAAATTTTCTTCGTTAGCAATGACAAAAAGTGCCCTTTTAGGAATAAGACAATACAATTTCTAAAAGAAAACAATCTATCTCAGCGACAACTTCAACAGTTGGATTCTTATTCGCTTATGGAAGAGTTTATTGCTGATGGAAAAGGAATAGCTTTTTTACCGATTAAAAATGATACATTAGTAATAATTGAAGATGTTCCCCTTGAGAATTTAGCTGTTCATTTTTTTACGAATCAAACCTTTATCAAGCATATCCCTGATGAACTATTTGATTAATAAAATGACTTTGATTACAAACTTTTTTCAAAATAAAAATCCCTCTTTAACGAATATACAAGAGGGATTTTTATTTTGTATACAATTGATTTTTCACACGTTTTGCTCCACTTCTGTACTTTTCTCCTTTTTATTCCTTTTAAAACTCTTCAATTTCTTAACCGTCCCAACCAATCCTTTCGGAAAAACGAGTAGCACGATAATATACAATAAACCTAGAATAATCGTCCATCTTTCAAAAATCGGATATTCCGTCGCTAGTTCTGATAAATAATATTTTAGTGATTCAATAATCCCAGACCCAGCAATAGCTCCAATTAATGTTCCGACTCCTCCAATCATTGTCATTAAGAGTGCATTTAGTGTCATTTCAATTGAAAATACAGTCGTATTGACAAAGCGTAATGTAATAACAAATAAACCACCGCTAATTGCAGCTACTATTCCTGCGACTACACTTGCGATTATTTTATAATGGAGGACTTTATATCCAAGTGCTTCAACACGTTGTTCATTTTGTGAAATTGCCTTTAATACTTTCCCAATAGAAGACTTTGTAAAAAGACGTAATAGAATAAAAATGAAGCATAAACATACAAGTGATACATAATAAAAAGTAAAACGATCACGGAATATTTCTGGTACCCCAAATGTAAAACCATCTCCTCCGTGAGTAAGCCCACGCCATTTTTCAGCAAGTACGAAAAACAACTGTGAAATAGCAAGTGTTAACATTGCATAAAAATGACTTTTCAATCGTAAAGAAAGCAAACCAATTATATAACTAACGATTGCTGAAACGATAATTGCAGCTACTATTCCAATTAAAAAGTTCGTTATTGATACGCCTTGTCGATCAAATAAAAGCGCTACCCCATATGCTCCTATCCCAAAGAACATACAATGACCGAACGATACAATTCCTGTATACCCAAGCAATACATCAAAACTCATTGCAAAAATAGCAAAGATGAAGATTTGAGTGAACAAAATTAACAGGCTCCGTGAATCATTTACGAACGGAAATACACTTAAACAAATGAGCATACATACTCCGGAGTATACTTTAATTCGGTCCGATGTGTTGTTCACCATTTCACCCCTTTTCACCAACAAGTCCAGTTGGCTTCACTATTAAGAAAAATAGTAACATTAACATATTAATTGCAAGTGATAAATCTGGTATAAAATACGCTGTAAAAGCACCAGCTAATCCGACAATTAAAGAAGCAATAGCTGAACCTTGTACGCTTCCTAATCCACCGATAATTACTACTATAAATGCTAAAATTGCATACTGCATGCCCATCTCGGCGAAAATAACACCCGAATACGGTGCTAATAAGAATCCTCCCAAAGCTGCCATCCCTGCTCCTAATAAAAAGACGAAAGAAAATATCGCTTTTACATTAATACCAAGCGCTTGAACCATTTCTTTATCCATTACACCAGCACGGATCATAAGACCTATCTTCGTCTTTTTGAGTAATAATAGTAGTGCAATGTAAATAATTATCCCAATCAAAATAACGAATAGACGATATTTAATTAATATAATACCTCCGGATGTAAAACTTCCTTGTAACCATAACGGTAATTTTGCACTAATAGGGTTTGGCCCCCAAAATATTTTAATACACTCACTAAGAACGAGCATTCCTCCAAGCGTAACGAGCAGCTGTCGAACATGATTTCCATATACTGGTCTAATAAGAAACCTTTCTAAAATAAATCCTAGGAACATTCCCATAGCTACTGCTCCAACTAAAGCTAATATATAACTTCCTGTCATATTAAATAACCAAACACCTGTAAATGCTCCCCACGCAAATAAACCACCGTGTGCAAAGTTTAAAACGCTCATTAGACCGAAAATAAGTGAAAGACCTGATGCTAACAAAAAAATGAGCATCCCTGTTGAAATCCCATTTACAAATAAATTTATTAACACATCCATCCTTTTCACCTCGGGTTCATGTTAAGAGATTCCTAAATATTTATGACACATTTCCTTATCCTTTTTTAATTCATTCATAAAACCGTTATGAACAATTCGTCCGTTATCCATAATGTAAAAATAATCGCCAATTTGACTAGCCATCATAAAATTTTGCTCAACAAGTAAAACTGTTGTTTTCTCTTTCATCTTCAAAATAGCTACCATTAATTTCTCCACCATTATCGGGGATAGCCCTTTGCTCGGTTCATCAATAAGTAATAATCCATCACTATTAATAAAAGCTCTTGAAATAGCCAACATTTGCTTTTGCCCTCCGCTCAAGAGCCCACTTTTCTTATTCCAAAACTGCTTTAAATCCGGAAATAGTTCCAGCATCCACTCTATTTTCCCTTCTACTTCTTCACCTTTCCCCCTAGCAAGAGCGAATGTTTCTTCTACTGTCAAATCATGAAAAATACCTTGATTTTCTGGTACATACCCTATTCCTTTCCTTGAAATTAAATGTGTAGGTAATCCACTTACTTTTGCACTATCATAATAAATTTCACCATCTGCAATCCGGTGAAACCCCATAACTGAGCGTAATGTCGTTGTTTTCCCTGCCCCGTTTCTACCAAACAGTACAGTAATCGTCCCTTTCTCAACAGTAAGAGATACTCCTTGCAAAATATGAAACTGATCTAAATACGTTTCTATATTATTCACTTGTAATAGTGCCACTATATAATCCCCCTAAATAAGCACTTTGTACACGCTCATCTTTTATAATTTCTTCTGGCAATCCTTCAGCCAATAACTCTCCATGAAATAAAACGATAAGATGATCTGACAAACCTAGTATCATATCCATTTTGTGTTCGATAAGTACAATTGTGCTCTCTGGATGTTTCTTAATATTTTCAATCACTTGTAATATAGCAGGGACTTCCTCAACCGAAATACCTGCCGTCGGCTCATCAAGTAATAACACATCCGTTTTTAAAGCTAATAACATCGCAAGTTCTAGCTTTCTTTTCTCTCCATGTGCCAAATCTTTCGCTAATACGTTCTCTTTCTCGTGAAGTAATACTGTTTTTAAGAAACGTCTCGCCTCTCCAACTTGTTGCTTTAATTTTGCTGGACTCGGGAAAAAACTATAGTAATCTTGTACGAATGATTGAACACTTAAACGGACATTTTCAAGTACCGTTAATTCTGGGAATATGTTTGTAAGCTGAAAAGAGCGACCGATTCCTAAGCGTGTTCGATCTGAAATCGATAGTTTTGTAATATCTTGCCCTTTAAAATACACTTCACCTGTTGTGGGTGAAATCTGTCCACTTAGTAAATTAAATAATGTTGTCTTCCCCGCACCATTTGGCCCGATAATAGAAATGAGTTTTCCTTTTTGGACAGTTAAATTTACATCTTTAATAACATGATCTTCACCAAAAGATACGCTAAGATTTTTCGTCTCTAACAAATGTGTCACGAAATCCCCTCCCTTTAAAGCCGTGAGTATGAAAGAAATATGTATAAAGAGGGTCCCCCCTCTTTATACAAAAACAACAGAAAATTCAGTCTATTTATTTTGAACTGGTGGTTCTGTTTCTTTCATCGTTAATTCTCGCTCTAACACTGGCACCGGATAATCAACACCGTCTTGCTTTTTCAATGTGATAGAATACAGTGTCTGCATCGCTTGGTGATCCTTCTCTCTAAACTTCATCTTTCCTTTTGGTGTATCAAATTCCATTCCTTCCATTTTCTTAATCAAGGTATCTACATCTGTATCACCTTTTGTTTTCTTTAAGGCTTCTACAATAGAAATTGCTGCTGACATTCCTCCCGCTGTAAACAAATCTGGCACTGCACCATTAAAACGTTTTTTATGCTCTTCAACTAGCCAATCATTCACTTTATTTTTTGGAAGCGTGTGATAATATACAGAAAAACCTTGCATACCTACTAATGCATCCATTGTTTTTAATGCTGGTATATCTGGCGCACCTGTAGAAATTTTAATACCTTGCGCTTCCACATTCATATCTTTCAACTGTTTCCAAGGTGAATTTGCCCCTGCCCAAACGATAAATAAATAATCTGGTTTTGAACTAATGATATTTTGAATATTCGCTGTAAAATCTGTTGAATTTGTATCCGCGTATTGCTCATTCACAATGTTCGCACCTAATTTTTTCGCACCCGCTTTAAATGCAGCAATCCCTTCACGACCAAAAGCGTTATCTGGGGCAAATGTCGCAATCTTTACATCTTTTTTCGCAATTGCTGCTGCTCCTGCAATCGCATCTTGTGAGGAACTTCTTCCAGTTCTAAAAATATATTTATTCCAGTTCTTCCCGGTAATACTATCCGCAACTGCCGGTTCTACAACCATAATCTTTTCATATTCTTCTGCCAGTGGTAAAACCGCTAACGTATCACTTGAACTAGACGATCCAACTAAAAAATCAACTTTCTCTTCTTCTAATAACTTCGTAGCTTTCTTCACTGCTACATCCGCTTTCGTTTCTGTATCTTCTACAACAAACTTAATCTTTTTCCCATCTACTTTCCCAGTCCCACCAGTTGCATAGTCTAACCCTAATTCAAATCCGTTCACTGTTTGTTTTCCATACGATTCTAGCGGTCCTGTTAAAGAAGCAAGGACTCCTACCTTAATCGTTTTTTCATCTTCTGTACTTGTTTTCTTTCCTGAACAAGCTGCCGTTATTAATAACGAACCTAAAACACAACCAGTAAACATTGTCTTTAGCCACTTACGTTTTTTCATCGACATTGTGATCCTCCCCATACTTTACTTTCTGATAGAATCAAACACGCCAAAATCCCCTGTCCGTAATCATGACTAACTAATACGATAGATAATGGAAAACTCTTGTAGTACCCTCTACATTCGGCACAAATATATAATCACCTTCCTATGTAATGGAAACGGACATACAATCAATATATATTCTGCAATCCAATTGAAAATACTGTTTCATTTTAGTAATGGCCATACAAAAAGACTAACTTATTTTTTAAGTTAGTCTTTTCACCTTAATTAGAGTTAAGTTCTACTTTCTCTAACCCTTCAGCCAATCGTTTCTTATCTATTCCTTCTCCAATTACTACTAAGTTTGTTGGGAAACCGAAATCTTGTTCCAGTAAAGTCGGTACTCCGAACGAATATTGGAATAGGTGAGGGTATTTATCTCCATGGAATTTCACAAAGCCTTTCACTCGATAAATACTATCTGGTAAATTCGAAAGCCATTCATATAATTTGTCTTGATCAATCGGTTTCGTAAATTGATACGTCATCGTTTGTATATGTAAATGCTGTTTAACGTGTAGTGTCTCATGTTCCTCATCATTTGGAAATTCTGCTTCTTCTATATCTTTTAAAGATATATTACAATACTTTGTCTCATACATTTTCGCATGATCATTTATTGTCTTTACTTCTTCAAGTACTATGTTCTTATCTTCATCTGTTAGTAAATCTGCTTTATTAACAAGAATGTGACTACCAAATTTCAGTTGCTCATGCAATAGCTGTTGTACATTTGCACTTAATATACTTTTGTTTAACCACCTTACTGCATCTAAAACGACTACAATTGATTTCACTTCCAGGAAAGGAGCTAAAATTGGCGAGACACACGCGTCTAACACTTCAATTGGATGCGCAACACCTGTCGTTTCTATATAAATGACATCTGGTCTTTCTTGTTGGTATAACGAATGTAATTGTATTTCAAGCTCTTCTTTTAACGTACAACAAATACAGCCTTTAAGAAGTTCTCTTAAAACATTCTCTTTTCCAATAATATCTGTATCTACCGAGTATTCACCAATTTCATTCATTAATACTGCAACTTTTCTATTCTTCTTTTTCTCTGCTAACAATAAATTTTGTAATAATGTTGATTTTCCACTACCTAAAAAACCACCTAATATATGAATCTCCACTTTATTCATTCAACCGACCATCCATTTCTTTACTTCAAATGTATTCAAAGCGTAATAATTACGATTTATATTTATCATTTTATTAAAAGAATGACCATTTGTAAATATAAGAGATTCACTGTTCATTTACTTCATATGCAACTCTTACTCCAGACTCAATTGCCCCTTGCATCCATCCATGTGTTAATGTCGTATGCTCTCCTGCAAAATGTACTTTTCCAGATGGTGGTGTAATATACGGAAATAACTCGAGCTCTTGGCCTGGTTCGAAAGCTGTAAATGCACCGCAAGAATACGGATTTTTACTCCAGCTAAAAGATGTTCCAGTGACAAACTCACTATAGACGATGTCACCGTATATTTCCGCTAAATTTTTTAATGCGTAACGAATACGATCTCTTTGCGGGAGACTATCCCATGTTAACGCCTCATCTGCCCACGTATAACTTGCTATTACGATAGCTGGTCCTGGAGTATGAATGCCATAACTCGGATAGTATGTAAACCGTATCGGTAAATCAGTAATAGATTTACCGCCACACTGTCCCGCTTTCTCCCAAAATCTACTTTTAAACTCTATTGCAATTTTAGTTGCAGCAATATAATTTAATTCACGAATTGCTCTTTTTTTAAAATAAGAGAATAAATAGTATGGCTGAACTTCTACAAATCTTAACGCTGAAAATGGAATTGTAATAATAGCAAAATCACTTGTTATTGTAAATTGCTCTAACGTTTGTTCATGATTTCCTTGTAACATTACTTTATTATCTTCTTGTATAATTTTATCAACCTTATATGGCATTAAAATATGTTCTCTTAATTGTGGTAAGAATGCATTCGATAACTTATCCATTCCACCAGTTATTTCATAATATTTCGTCGTTGAAGTAAAGAAAATCATTTCACGTAATACTTCAATTAAGGACATTCCCATATAAGCTTCCATATCAAGAAGTACCCCAATCATATCTATTGCACCATCTGAATAATACTCCATTAAAAATAAACCAAGCGAATACGTTTTATACTTTTTTTCAACGATAAGCCAGTTTTTATCAGGATCCTTCTTAATATAATTTAGTATTGGTTCTAATACCTCAATCATTAGCTCTTCTGCCGTTTTTCCTCTTTCTTTATCCAAAACCGGATATTCAAGTACACTTGGATCATTTTCAAACACATTCAATCTCGTTTGAATGTTATTCGTATAAATGATATCTGCAAAAGTTTTATTTATAAAAAGGTTTAAAGGTAGTTTAAATTTATGAATATACGCTAAGGTTAACTTATGGGTGTCAGGGATTCTCATCGGTCCCGCATTAAAATATAAACCCACACTAAATGGTTCCCGAATCGTATACACCCTGCCACCTATTCTGTTATTTGCTTCTATAATCGTTACTTCGTGCCCAGCCTCTTTTAATAAAGAACCTGCAACTAATCCAGAAATCCCTGCACCTGCAATCGTAATCCGTTTTGGGTTATTCTTTTTGACAAGCCCTGCATGAATAATATGAAGCATTTCTTCCATTGCTAATGGGTTCCCCATGCCATTTCCCCTTTTACAAAGGATTTTACTGAATTATATTCGGTTCACTGAATTCCTATGTTTTGTTCGCGGATTTGCACGGATACATTTTCAAATACTTGAATATCTTTTATAAAATGTAATAAACTAGATATGACTCTATAGAAGTAAGACGTATTATCTTACATAATAAAATCAATGAAATTGCGAGGAATTTTGAAATGAAAAAAGGTATTAACCGTGTTGTATTAGTAGGAACAGGAGCAGTTGGATGTAGTTATGCTTACTGCATGATTAACCAAGCCGTAGCTGAAGAATTTGTTTTAGTCGATGTAAATGAGGCAAAAGCTGAAGGGGAGGCAATGGATTTAAGTCATGCTGTTCCATTCGCACCAGCTCCAACTAGAGTATGGAAAGGCAGCTACGAAGATTGTAAAGATGCTGACCTTGTAGTTATTACAGCTGGATTACCACAAAAACCAGGCGAAACACGTTTAGATTTAGTTGAGAAAAACGCTAAAATCTTTAAACAAATCGTTCGCAGTATTATGGATAGCGGATTTGATGGCATCTTCTTAATCGCAACAAACCCTGTAGATATTTTAACTTACGTAACTTGGAAAGAATCTGGTTTACCGAAAGAACGTGTAATCGGTTCTGGTACAACGCTTGATTCTGCTCGTTTCCGCTATATGTTAGGTGAGTACTTCGATATTGGTCCACACAACATTCACGCTTATATTATCGGAGAACACGGCGATACTGAACTTCCTGTTTGGAGTCATGTTTCCGTTGGTATCCAAAAACTACAAACACTGCTTGAAAAAGACAACACGTATAATCAAGAAGATTTAGACAAAATTTTCATAAACGTCCGTGATGCAGCTTACCATATTATTGAGCGTAAAGGCGCAACTTATTATGGTATCGGTATGTCACTTCTACGTGTTACAAAAGCAATTTTAAACGACGAAAATAGTGTATTAACTGTATCAGCTTACTTAGAAGGTCAATATGGTCAAAAAGATGTTTATATCGGGGTGCCTGCTGTTTTAAATCGCGGCGGTGTTCGTGAAATTTTAGAGGTTGAATTAAGTGAAGAAGAAGAATTAAAATTCGATCACTCTGTTCAAGTATTAAAAGAAACAATGGCTCCGGTTCTTTAATTAAGATAAAAAAGCAATCCAATTTATTTTGGATTGCTTTTTTATCTTAATTATCCCCTATGACCTTTTAATGATTTTCTATCATTTCTTATTTTTTAGTCGCATCCTCATTATTTATATCAAGTACATCTAATAAAAAGATAAAGATTGGTATCCCGATAATAAGCCCCCATATTCCGAGGAAATGCTCTGAGAAGATGAGAATCATAAATGTATAAAAGATTGGTAAATTTGTTTTTGCAGACATAAACTTCGGATTTAAAAAATAACTTTCAAGAGCGTGGATTACTGTTATGAACACGAGTATGTATACTACGTACATAACTCCGCCTACGTTGTAAGCAATGATACAAAGTGGAAACAAAGAAATAATCACACCTGCAACAGGAATCAACCCTAGTAAGAAAACCATAACAGCTAATACAAGTAGCTGTGGAAATCCTAAAACAATTAATGCAATGACAGTAAGAATACAATTTACAACGGCAATTAAAAACTGAGCTTCAATTACTTTTCCGAACGATCTTGCAAATCTTTCACCAAAATATGCAATTTCCTCATAAAAGATTTTTAACTTACTATCTTTAAACTTAGATGTAAATGTAATAATACGCTCTTTTTCTAATAAGAAAAATAAGCTTAAAATTAGAGATAATAATATTTGTAAACTTACCTTCCCTATATTTGCTATTGATTGATATATAACATCTACACCTTGTTCTATATATTTTGATACTTCCATCCCATTAATTGTCGAAAGTACATATTTAACGATTTCATTATCAGGTGGATTTTGAAAAAATAGTTTAAATTGATAAATTAATTGTGAAATTTGTATCGTCAGCACAGGTAAATATTTATATAACGTTGTGCCTATAAAGGAAACTAGTATTATATACAAACATGCAATAACAATTTTCCGGTTTACTTTCAATTTCCTTGAAATAAAACGTTGAAATCGATCCATTAAAAACGTCAGTATAAACGTAATTAATATTAAATTGATCATACTTTTTAATGCATATAATACAAGCGCTACTATTATTAAAACGAGAAACCGTTGAAACCCTCTACTTCGAAAAAAACTCTTTACTTCATTCATTAAGAATTAACCTCCCCCTCCAATGGATGGAAATTGAATCTATTACATTTTATGAACTCCTATAGACAATCTTTCTTACTAATTGAGAAGAATCCTTTTTTTCTTTTCATATTGTTAGATTCGTTTAACTGGAATCCACCAACATATTTCGGTGGACTCCAGTTATTTTTCATATAATCTTTTTATAAACTAGGTGATTTTCTATTTTTAGACTGCTGTTCATACGCATATCCCATATTGAAAAGCTCTCTTTCACCAAACTGTTTCCCTACAAACACTACACCGATTGGTTCTCCATTTTTATCATATCCAGCAGGAACCGCTAATTCCGGATAACCAGCTACAGCTGATAGAAGAATTTCATCGTTATTAATCATAACTAGAGCATCCAAACCTTTTTCTACTAAATACCTATCTAGCTCTTTTTTTGCATTTGCTTGACTCGTTTGTACTACGTTTTCGAACTCTTCTTTCGTTATAGCAGATTTTTCAGACCCCTCAATTAATGTTTGTCCGTATTTTATTCGTCTTTTACTATCCTTTTTATTAAACGCTATAATCTCTTCTAACGATTTTACCGGTATATTTTTTTGCTGTGAAAAATAGTCGTTTACATTATGCTTGAACTCATATTCTAATGTTTGCAAATTATCTACACCCTCAGCACTTAACTGGATATTATCAGCTAATATCGCACCTGCATCTTGAAGGTCTTTTCTAATTTTTTCTGCTACTGTTTTTCTATTTTCATCTTGTTGGTCTACAGAAAAAAGAAGCCCTGTCTTTTTCCCTTTTAATCCATCTATTGATAAATCCTTTGTATAATCAATTCTTTCTTTATCTTTCATTTTTTCTGTCATAACATCTTTTTCGTCATAACCTATCATTGCATTAAATAACGTTGCTGCATCTTTTACTGTTCTTGCCATAGGTCCTGCTGTATCAAGAGTTTCAGCTAATGGAATAATTCCTGTTCTACTTACCATACCTAAAGATGGACGTAACCCAACTACTGATTGCTGCGCCGCTGGTGCAACAATCGATCCCGTCGTTTCTGTTCCAATTGCAAGCGGCGCAAAATCTGCCGCAACTACTGTAGCAGATCCTGAACTTGATCCTGAAGTATCGAATGTAATCGGACCGTACGGGTTTAAATTTTGTCCTTTCTTCCCGCTATACCCACTTGGCATTGTAAAAGATAAATAGTTCGCCCACTCAGACATATTCGCTTTTCCTAAAACAAATGCTCCTTCTTCTTTCAACTGCTTCACAATTGTTGCGTCTTGATCTGCAATCCAATCTTTTAATACATAAGTTCCTGCACTAGTCGGCATCACTTTTTCCGTCTGTACATTATCTTTTACAACGACAGGAATACCATATAAATTCGAATTTTTGTTTCTACCCCGCTCTTGATCTAACTTTCTTGCTTCTTCCATCGCATTAGGATTTATCTCTGTAACAGAATTTAATGTTATTCCATTTTGATCATGTTCTTGTATTCTAAAGAGATAAATGCTCGTTAATTCTTCATATGACAACTTTCCATCATCAATCATTTTTTGAAGCTCATCTACAGTCGCATTTACGACTTCTTTTTCTTTTATTTTTACATTTTCTATATTGATTCCTTTAAGCTGATTATGTATCGGTTGTAGCACTCTTTCTTTATCATATACAATACGCTCAGGTTCCTTTGGAAAATAATTTTTATACACGTAATATCCGCCGACACACGCTAATAAGACAATGCCTCCAGCGATAGACAGCGTTACCTTTACCCATTTCTTCATGTTGCTTCCTCCACTCTATAAGGTGCTTCGTTACACGAAAAAGAGAGTTACCTTTTACTTAACTCTCTCCAATCAAAATGCTAAATGAAAAAATGAAAGATTTCAATCTAATTACTTCTTTTTTGCATTTGCTTTGCTAACATTTCTTTCACTTGATTATACGTTAACCCTGAATTTTTATTTAAACGCTTTACTTCCTCAACATCAGTACCTACCACTGTATATTTTTTCTCATCATTCATTTTTCTAATTCCCTTCTCACCGGATTATTTCTTATATTTCTTCCCTAAATGCACATAAATTAACACCACTACAAAAAAGGAAGCTGTTTTTAAGCACAGCTTCCTTCTCGTTACATATTGTATTTCTTAATAAAATTTCACTACATCTTCAGTAGGCAAGAACGTTCTTTCTGCTGGTTGTTCGTTTGGTTCACCAAATGGCATTTGACCTACTAAGCTCCACTCTGCTGGAATGTTCCAAGTTTCTTTCACTTCAGCATCTACGATTGGGTTGTAATGTTGTAATGACGCTCCAATTCCTTCAGCCGATAATAACATCCATACAGTATGTTGTAACATTGCATTTCCTTGATGAGACCAGAATGGGAACTGATCTTTATATAATGGTGCATTTTCTTGCATTTTTTCTACTGTTGCTTGATTTTCAAAGAATAACACAGTCCCAACACCTGTATGGAAACCTTTTAATCTTTCTACAGTCGCTTCAAAGTTTTCTGCTGGTACGCGAGCTCTTAGTGTTTCTTTAACAATATCCCAAAACTTTTCATGCTCTCCATCCATTAATACAACCATACGACCACTTTGCATATTGAAAGATGTTGGTGCGTGTAAAGCTGTTTTTAACACTTCTTCAATTCTTTCTTTCGTAATTGCATCGTTTTTTGCTACTTTACGAATTGAACGGCGGTTCACGATTGCTTCTTTTAAGTTTGTTGTAGTTGCTGACATTTTAATTCCTCCAAATGTTTGTTTAATAATTTATTTTGTTATTTCATAACAAGCGAATTAGCAATATCCATCGGTATTACATTGCATACCTTCAAATGAATTTGTTTTATCCTTTTCAATTTCTTTATCAATGACCCTTTCTAGTGTTTCTTTACTAGCAAGCCCTTGAATGACTTCATCTCCAATCATGACAGTTGGAACAGCCATAATATTCGCTTCATCATATGCGTGTTGAATTGCTTCTTGATGCTTTTCTTTATATTTACGAGTTACTAAAGCATCTTTAAATTCCGCCTCAGGAAGTCCTACTTCTACCGCTAATTTTGTTAACACATCAATATCTTCAATGTTTTGCTCTTCTTGGAAAAATGCTGTGAATACGCGGTGATGATACTCATTACCTAGTCCACGTTCTTTCGCAAATTGACATCCTTCGAAAGCTAAATGTGTATATGGATGTGGTGAAACACGTGGCAAGCGCATATCAATTCCTAACTTCTTCGCTGTCGGAAGAATGAAAGCATCCCATGAACCTAATTTTTCTGGTTCATTCCATGGATCTATTTTTGAATATGGACTTGGACGTAATTCAAATGGCATCCATTCAATCTCTACATCTTTCTCTTTCGCTACCTCATCTAATGGACCTTTTGCTAAAAAACAAAACGGACATATAAAATCTGAGTATACTTTCATTTTTACAGTCATAACTTTTACACCTTACCTTTATTGTTGTAATCAAATCAGTTACATTAATGACAAAAAAATATAAATAGGATTTAAGCATTCATTTTTTCTTGCAAAGTTTCAAACAACTGCCCCATTGTAATATTTCTCAAAACTTCTTCCATCGCGGATTGTGCTTGAATTAAAATAATTTCTAACACCGCTTGAATATTCGTCCCAATTGGACAATCTGGATTCGGTTGCTCGTGAATATGAAATAGCTTGTCTTCTTCGACTACGTTCACTGCATGATACACATCTAACAATGTGATTTCATATAAATCCTTTAGTAATCCCGCGCCACCCGGTCCACGATTTACGTAAACAAAGCCAGCTTGTTTCAAGTACGACATGATTTTACGAATGACTACTGGATTTGTATTGACACTCTCAGCCATATAGTCTGAAGTACAAAGTGAAGATGGATTGTTTTTCAAAATAGATAAAATATGAACAGCTATGGAAAAGCGGCTACTAATTTTCATCGTAATCACCACCTCGATGTAATTATTATAGTTACAACTAAAAAATAAGTCAATCCTTTTCATAGATTTTTTATAAGTAAATTAAAAAGTGTCCCATTATGATATATGAGACACCTCTTTTTATTCTGCAAATAGCGATTGAAATTCTTCAATAAATAGCTGCACAGCGATTGAAGAATCCTTTAATGAAGGAACAGCTAAAGCAATTTCTCTCCATACTTGTGGTTCCAATTCTCTCGTTTGCACATTTTTTGGTAAATTCGTTAAAGATAATTCAGCTAATATTGCAATGCCCAATCCTTCTTGAATCATATTTAAAGCTGTAGTAACTGTCGAAATTACATATTCAGCCCGAAGTGGTACGTTTGCTTGTTTAAACATATCAATAATGGGTGGTTCGTATCCACCCTTACATAATATGATCGGTTCATTCTCTAAATCACAAATTGTAAGAGCGTCCTTCTTACAGAGAGGATGATCCTCTCTTAAGATAGCAACCATTTTCCCCTTCGTTAATGGAACAATCTCCATATCTTTATTAGGCAAAATAACAATTCCTATATCAATAACCCTCGATACTAACCAATCTTCAACTTCTTTAATCGTTCCTTCACAAAGAACGACTTCTAAGTTCGGATACTTCTCCTTAAAAAGGTTTATCATTTTGGGTAAGAAATGTGCAGAAGCGCTCGGAAAACTCCCAATTCGAATCGTCCCAACTTCGTGCCCTTTCTCCATCGCAACTTCTTGTTCAATCTTCTCTACACCGTTCAAAATCTCTCTAATATGTACAAGAATTCTGTTTCCTACATCCGTAACAATTAATCCTTTTCGTTTATCACGTATAAGAATCGTAACTCCTATCTCTGACTCAATACTTGAAATCGCATGACTAACAGCTGGCTGCGTCATATTTAACACCCGAGCTGCCTTCGTAAAACTACCTAACTCAACGGTTTTTATTAATACTTGCAGTTGTGTAATGGTCATAACTAATCACTTATACTCCCCATAAAAAAGATTCATTTTATTTATTACAGTCGATATCATATCATAGTGAAATGAATAACAACAAGGAGGTCTTACCGTGACACAGCTTTCTCGAACTAAGACGGCCATAATCCTTACCTTTCTCGTTTTCATGTGGGGAATCAATTGGCCTTTATCTAAGTTTGCCCTGCATTATACACCACCCGTTTTATTTGCAGGCGTTCGAACTTTAATTGGAGGATTCATTTTACTCCTTTTCGCATTACCGAAATACAAAGAGTTACACTTAAAAGAAACTTGGCATTTATACGTTATTTCTTCTTTACTTAACATCATTATATTTTACGGATTACAAACTGTAGGCCTTCAATATATGCCAGCTGGGTTATTTTCCGCCATTGTATTTCTACAACCTGTTTTACTCGGCGTTTTCTCATGGATTTGGCTTGAAGAATCTATGTACGGCTTAAAAATTTTTGGGCTTGTTCTTGGATTTATTGGCGTGGGTGTCATTAGCTCTAGTAGTTTAACTGGACATATCTCTATTATCGGAATCCTTCTCGCGATAGGATGCGCTATTGGCTGGGCACTTGGAACAGTATTTATTAAGAAGACTGGGCACCGCGTTAATTCCATTTGGATGGTAACACTTCAGCTCATTATTGGCGGGCTTTGCTTAATTGGATTTGGTTCAGAGTTTGAAAGCTGGTCTAGTATCGCTTGGAGTATACCATTTGTTAGCGTACTTCTCTTTATTTCGTTCTTCGTTATTGCAATGGGGTGGCTTGCATACTTCACACTTGTTGGAGCTGGTGAAGCAAGTAAAGTTGGGGCTTATACATTCCTCATTCCACTAATCGCTATTATTGTAAGTTCAATTTTCTTACATGAGGCCATTACAATGAGCTTATTTATTGGGCTATTATTTATTGTTGTGAGCATTTGTTTTGTAAATATAAAACCAAAAGCACTTGCTATAAGGCAGCAAGTTGAATTGAAATAAACGTAAGAAAGAGCCTACTGTTTGTAGGCTCTTTCTTACGTCTTACTTTTTACGACGTACTACAAAAACACACGCACCAACCGACGATACAATCGCCAAAATAGATAAGACAATCGCTATTACTTGCATATTACTAGTGCCTTCATTCTTTTCTACACTAGACACTTCACCATGTTCTCCTGTTAATGACGTACCTTTTGCAATTGTAGTAAGTGAATGTGGTTTTTCAGCTTTTTCATCGCCTGTCCATTCAACAATTTCTCCATCTTTATATTGTTGATATGCGTCCCAAGCTATTTTTTGCTCTTTATCCGGATTTTTAGCGACGAAAGTAAATCGTTGGAATTGACCGGTTAAAATCCCTTCTCCTGTCGCTTCCCATACTACAGTTTTCACTTTTCCAGCACTATCTTTTTGCGCTTCCACTTTCCACCCTGGCACTGGCTCATACTGTTGAAACTCAACGCCAGACGGTATTTTTAGTGTGACTTTTGTTGTTGCTATATTTTTTTCAACTGGTACCTTTATTGTGTAAGTCTCCCATGAATTAACATCAGAAGTTTCTGGCTTTACCGTCACATGAGCACTAACAGGTAACGAAAAGATTCCCATTGCAATTATTGTTGCGATCATTGTTGTTCCTAATTTTTTTATACGTTTCATTTTCTATTAACTCCCTTTCATCTATAACGCCTCTTTATCTGCCACCTACAATAAATTTATAATCTGTATCGAAGCTATCCAGAGATTTTGTTAATCCATGAACATGTATATTCCAGTTTCCTGTCATGTTAATATACATACCTTCTGCTTCATATTCTCCCGGTGAAACTGCTGAAACTTTAAATGAACCTTTTCCCATATTCATATCTAATGATTGAGTAGTTAAAATAATTTGCTCCATATCAGTAACAGGTTGTCCGTTTTCATCCTTTAAAGTAATATGAAATGTATTTTGTCCTACTTTATTAGGACTTACATGTAAAGTAAGTTCATACCCATTATCCAGTTGCTTACTTTCTGTAAAAGGTCCAGTAGGAGGCATCGGTGGTGTTTGTACGTTTGTCATAAAAGCTACGATGACAAAAATGATAATTCCGATGATAAACTCTACTTTCACCGTAGCGCCTAATCCCTTCTGCGCTCTCATTTTCCCTTTCACATAATGTACAATTCCCAATATCCCCATGAAAATGAATAAAAGTATTTTTGCTAATAAAGCTAATCCATACTTCGTATCAAATAAAGAGTGGATTGTTGGAATAAAAAATGTACTGTTAAAAAGACCTGTTATTAAAATCACGATGACAGCACCTGTTGCCCACGGTGAAAAACGCTTAATCATATCCCAATACATACTCCACTTGTCATCCTCTTTACGTAAAAGAAGAATAATGGATGATAGACCGCCAATCCATAATGAAGCTGCAAATAAATGCAGAAAATCCATAACGACAGCAATCTCTTTAAACTTCAAACCATATGCATGACTATTAAAGGCTTTCATAACAAGTATCCCGATAAACAATACTATTGGAATACTCCATACTTTAAACGACGATAGCTTCCCACACTTCATCGCAAAATACGTAACAATTATAAGTGAACTAATAAGAACCATTTGAGTAATCCATACATATCCAAAAACAGAAAGCTGTAACGTTTCTTTTAAGAGTAAAGGATTGAATGCTTCTAGCCATGAAACATCTGCATTTATTTTTGCTTGTAGTGGTAGATTGAATAACAAGCTAATAAATATCCCAAATAAGGAAATCCATATTATGTTCTTACTCCTTGATCGAACCGAGGTTGCATTCCCTTTATACATAATAAGATTAAAGAATAGCACTCCTATAAATAGTGAGAAACTTGTATATAGAACCCCACGTTCCATAATCATATCTATTTGCGGGACATACCCCATCTCTTCTACTTGTACATCATCTGCTCCCGCTTCCGCTGAACCAATTCGGAACGGAATAACTCCTTGAATTGGATGTCCATCAGCTGAAATCACTTTCCACTGAATAGAGTAGAGTCCGTTTTTCAGATTTTCTTTTAACCCTGCTTCTAATAGTTTTTTGTTTTTTTTATCAATATGAGCATCTTTCAAATCGACCCTTTTACCTGATGTATCCCTCACGTACAATGTATTAAAACTTGAAACTTGTATGTCCTCATCGAATTCGATTTTCACAACAGATGGTGCCTTCTTCAAAGTTTCATTTTCAACAGGGTTTGATTTCACAACGTACGCATGAGCAGATGTACTTTTCGGTATCGATATGATAAGCACACATGCAATTAATAACCATGTCCCTAACTTTCTCATTACTTTCACAATCACTTCACTTCTTTCTTACTCATCGCTATACTTCCATTCCTTTAACTTTCCAAGTTTGATTATCGGGCGAAATATTAACCTTATTAAATATAATCTTCTATACAGTATAACTATTTATTTCTCTCTCACCTCTAAACTTCCAATATAATAGTAACTACCTTCATAGATACTACTTACATTTTTAAAGTAGATTGTTATTATATCATAAAATATATTTACGTAAGTTCCTGAAGAAGAAAAGTTATCGTGAATCATTTGTGAAGAAAGTGTGAAATACATAAATAAAAAGGTATTACGTTATTACGTAACACCTTTAAAAAAATATCCCTCTTCTATTTCTCTTCCGGATAATCACAATACTCTATGATTGTTCCCTCTGTATCCGCTGGGTTAAGATAGATTAATCTTCTGCCGTGTTTATTAATTCGAAGTGTATGCTTTAACGTTCGAATACCTTGTTCTTTCAATTCCTCTAAAGCCACATCTAAATCATCTACTCGATACGCAACGTGATGAACACCTTTACCTTTTTGTTTAATAAAACGGGCAATTGGAGATGTCGTATTATTCGTCGGTGCAAGTAATTCAATTCTATCTCCATCTACTTCAAGAATGGCTACTTCACTTTCCACACCAGGAGCTTCACTTACGTAACGATCTATTAAAGTTCCTAGTAACACATTTTCATAAAAACGTATCGTACTATCTATATCACGAACTGCGATTCCGATATGATCAATTGTTTTTTTCATTTTATTTCCCCTACTACTTTATTTTTTCTCATTATTAATAGTAACAAAAAAAGCTATAGAAACAAGTCTATAACTTTTTTTATTTAACCTATTTTCTTATCTGCTCTAGTTGCTGGTTGAACTTGGTTTTTCACTTTTAAAATGCTAATGCCATATCCGATAAATCCACCGATAATCGCTGGGAAGATCCAGCCTAGTCCTACTTCCTGCATCGGAAGGAATTTAGTGAACACTTGGCTTACTACTTCAATGTTAACTCCAGCTGCACTTAATCCATCGAATAAGCTGATGATAAATGTTACGATCAAGCTTACTTGATAAACTTCCGCTCTTCCTTTAAATAATGAATGGAAGAATGTTAAGAAAATCAATACGATTGCTAGTGGATAAATTGCTGTTAATACTGGAACAGAAACTGCGATTAATTGTGTTAATCCTACGTTTGCAACAATGGCACTAAATACACAGAGCGTGATTGCAATTGCTTTGTAAGGAACATTTGGGAATAACTTATGGAAGAATGAAGAACATGCTGATACAAGTCCCACACTAGTTGTTAAACACGCTACTGTAATCATTAATCCTAATAATACTCCGCCGTATGATCCAAAATAGTAGTTAGAAACTTTCGCTAATACTTCTCCACCGTTCTCTAAATGTCCAAGCTTTGCAACACTTGAAGCACCCATATAAGAAAGAGCTGTATAGATAATTGCTAAAATAGATGCTGCAATTATGGTCGCTTTTGCACAAACGACCATAATTTGTGTTTTCGTTTTTGCACCTTTTTCTTTAATTGCATTAATGATAATAATCCCGAATACGAATGATGCGAGCGTATCCATCGTTAAGTATCCTTCTTGGAATCCTTTAAAGAATGCATGTGATGTATAAGCTTCCACTGGTGCTTGCATATCTCCAATCGGATGTATAAAAGCAACGATTACTAAAATACCGATGAAAGTCAACTTAATTGGCGTTAAAATTTTTCCAACAATATCGACAATTTTCGCGGGATTTAGCGAAAAAAAACAAGTGATGCTAAAGAATATAATTGTGAAAAGAATTAAAGGTGTAGAACCTACTCCCTCTGGCATAAACGGCTTAAGACCAATTTCATAAGATACATTTCCTGTTCTCGGTATTGCAAATAACGGACCGATCGCTAAGTATAAAACTGTTGTAAACACAATCCCGAACACTGGGTGAGCGCGACTTGCTAATGACTGCAAATCATCTTTACCTGAAAAACCAAATGCTAGTACACCTAGTAATGGTAGTCCAACACCAGTTACTAAAAATCCAGCGTTAGCAATCCATACATTCTCTCCTGCTGATTGACCAAGCATCGCTGGGAAAATTAAATTTCCCGCTCCAAAAAATAGTGCAAATAACATTAATCCAATAACTACTATGAACGAAAACGGTACTTTATTCGCCATAATATAACCCCCATTCAAATTTCCTTATCTCATTTTCCAATTTTAACTAATTGAATTTTCTGAATATTTAATTTAAGTATCAACTATTCTTGAACTCATTATAGTTTGCTATATAATATTTTGCAATACTATTTTCGAACTTTTCTTTTATTTTATAAATATACATTTTTTAACATGAAAAATAGACTAAAAAACCAACATGGTCATCCATGTTGGTTTTTCCATTTACTATCATGAATTAAAATTTCGCTGCTACTTTTTTAACGTTTTCTAGACCTTCTTCAACAATTTGTTGTGAACGATCTGGATATTGATTGTGCCCTTCAATTACAACTGTCTCTGGATTTGTAATTCCCCAGAATCCAAGTACAGTTGTTACGTAATTAACTGCCATTTCCATAGGAGCCATTTGTTCTGAAGAGTAATCTGAACCACGAGCACCTAACACAACTACTTTTTTACCACCAACTAAACCTTCTGGGCCATTTGCTGTATATTTAAACGTTTTTCCAGCTTGAGATAAGTATGAAATATATGTGATTAATGGTGCTGGTACTGTAAAGTTCCATAATGGGAATGCAAATACAACCTTATCAGCTTCTAAAAACTGATTTAAATATTGATCTACTGTAGCAACTGCCTTCTCTTCTTCAGCTGTTAACTCCATGCCTTGGCTACGTTTATATCCACCTGAAATCGCGATATTTCCGTAATAAGGAAGATCTAATGCAAATAAATCTAATTCCGTAATTTCTGTATTTGGATTTGCTTCTTTATAAGTACTTACAAATGTTTCATACATTTTTGAACTAACTGCTTGCTCCGCTGGACGATCGTTTGCTTTTACAAATAATACTTTTGACATTTTTTTATTCCCCTCTACATTCTTATTTTCTTCTTTTTTACCAAATAACGAGCTAAATAATCCCATTTTCTTCACCTAAACTTTCTTATCATATTCATTATTCATCATCATAAAAATTCTTATTCTAATAAAAAGTTCCAATTGATACCTTAAGTAAAGCCAATCAAAACTTTTTGTTATTTAATTACCTTATGTAAGTGATTGTAATATAGCAACTTACTTTAGTCAAGTAACTTTTAATAAAAAACAAAATCTCAATTTAAAAATATTAACTAAAATACAATTGAACACCAAATACATCTTTATTACTTGTATAATAAACTTAGAGAGGAAAATTCATATATAGAAAGGATTTATTCATGAGCACTATAGAAAAGATTCAAACTTTTATTATTCTTTTTGCTGTTACATGCGGCATCGTACTCGGACAATTTAATATGATACATACGTATTCAGACAAGTTTATTGTTCCCTTCTTATTTTTTATGCTATATGGATTATTCCTCAGCATCCCATTAAAAGAAATAAAAAACGGATTTCGCAATTTAAAATTTGCTGGAACAAGTCTTACTATTAACTTCTTATGGACACCTTTACTCGCTTGGGGGTTAGGGGCACTATTTCTTTCAGATCATCCAGCACTTTGGGTTGGATTTATAATGTTAATGGTTACTCCATGCACAGATTGGTACTTAATCTTTACTGAAATAGCGAAAGGAAATGTAGCACTTTCTACTGCAATTTTACCTGTAAATTTAATTTTGCAAGTTCTACTCCTTCCAATTTATTTATTTTTATTTGCTGGTGTCATGAAAACTGTAGCGGTTTTTGTTTTATTAGAAAGTATTGTTATCGTAATCGTCTTACCATTTATACTTGCACACGCTACAAAATTCATTATGAATAAAATGAAAAAAGCTGAAACTCTCGAGAATAAACTCATTCCGTTTTTCAGCTCTGCTCAAATTGTATTTTTAAGTTTAGCAATAGTAGCGATGTTTGCATCACAAGGTAAATATTTACTGCAAAATATGAATGTCGTTTTATTATTACTCGTTCCTGTTCTATTGTTCTTCATCATTAATTTTTTACTAGGACAATTTATCGGGCGCATGATGCATTTATCTTACAAAGATACAGTAAGTCTAAGCTTAACAACGTTAGCAAGAAACTCACCTGTTGCACTCGCTATCGCTGTGACCGCTTTTCCAGATGAGCCTCTTATCGCACTTGCACTCGTTATTGGACCATTGATTGAGTTACCAGTACTAGCTTGTGTGTCACAAGTTTTGTTGCTTATTAAGAAAAAACGGCAATACGCATAATAAAAAACGTCCCATTTTGGGACGTTTTTTATTATGGAAAGATTACATACAACACTTATTTCTTATTTATCATTACAAATGAAATTACCGAAACTACAAACGTAATAATACCAATTATAATAAAGTGAAACTTTAATCATTGGGGGTTTTGTTCCTCCCCCAATGATTATTAGCCCTCACCACTCCCGCATTAACAGATCCTTTCTAATTAAAAATGATAGGAAACGTAAATATGACGAAAGCTGCCCAAAGTCCGTATATTGGCAAATACTTCGTAACGGCATCTTGGATAGCTTTTGGTCCTGATTTATTTTGCAAGAAACGCATATAGGAAAACATAATCCAAATTAGATTTGCCCAGATCAGTATGTTTACACCTAAAACAGCTAGTCTATTAGGTGTAATCCCGTAAGAAGAAAGTCTAAATACGATGGCTGACAATGCAACAGTATCAATAATAAGTGCCAGAACAATTAAGGCAAAATTTATATAATCTGAAATACTCTTTTTCTCGTCTGAGTCACTCTCAACGATAGAAAATATAGTAACAGCCAATACACCAAGCAGTATTCCGTTGAAGGCCATTAGGAAATTGCGATCCAAGAATGGATTTTTCCCGACCAAAATTACCGTTATAAGATAGATAAGCAAGGTAATCAGGACGAGAGGACTAAAAATTTTAGATATGTATGGTGTAATATTTTTAGCAAGCTTAAGATTCATTGATACTAAGTATGCAGTCACAATAGCGAGAGCCGCTGCTCCAAATAAAACAACATTACTAAAATAGAATTCTCCTATATCTAAGTCAACAAAGCTAAATAAACGCATGGTGAATATTGCTAGTATCATTCCGCTCACTGCCATGCTCCCGTAGAGAAGACAATATTCTAAATTAAATTTAATATAGGCTAATCTTGTACTGCCTTTTGAATATTCATTTCCTGTAAATGCAAGCCCTACTAAGACCCATAAAAATATAGGAAGATGTAAATACGCAAGTATGGTACTGTCTTTATAATTTATTGGCAACGTATTAAGATACACCCCGGAAACTAGGAATAACGCTATAAGGGAATAAATAATACTTTTTTTCGGCTTATTATTGTAAACAAAATAAGCAGCAATAAAGGGAATTACACCAAAAGCCAAATTAATTGGAGCAATTGCTTCCTGCTCAACAAAGTGGAAAATGATTCTAGTGCTTATGCCGGCCAGAATAGCTAAAAGGCCCATGAATAAGAAACCTTTTTGAAACAAAGATGTTTTTTCTTTATTTACTTTCTCCTTAAAATGCAACCTTTCATACCAAGCACCTAGAATTTGAGAATCAGGGTTTTGGTCCCATGCTTGTGAGAATGCTTTTTTAAAAGCTTTCGGATCTTTTCTATACATCTTCTCCAACTCATGGGGGTTATCCATATGTTTAACAATCAAATTGTTACTGTTCATAGTTATACCTCCTCTAATTTTAAAAATAAGGTTGTTACCTTTTAACAAAAGCACCTCACTCATTTATTATGATTTTGATTTTAATACAAAATTTATCGTTTTACAATAAAAAATTATTATTTAAAGGATTTTTTTTATCGTTAAATTTTATATAAAAGAAAAAACAAAAGAGCATGACATAAAACTGTCATGCTCTTTTAACAAATTAATTCTCAAATACAAAATTAATCTTATTATCTTTCCACTCTAATTTCGCATCAAACGTTTTCTCGCCCTTTTTAAAGCCTTTAATTAAATCAGTCTTTTCACCTTTTAAGAGCTTTGTCATATTCTTTTGCGAAATTGTTTTACTTAATATCTTCTTTGAAATGGTGAAATCACATTGCGTTGTATTATAGTTAGAACAACCGTAAAACGTTGACTTATCAATTACATCGCCATCACATTTTTTACAGCTACCAACCTTTTTACCCGTTGTAAATTTCGATCCTTTTCGTTCAATCGATTCAACATGTAGTCCCGTGAAATCCCACTTCTCAGACATTTCCACTGCGTCTTCAATAATTTTAGCTGATAGCTTTTTCGTCTGTTCCATAAATGTAGCTGGTGAAGCTGTACCTTCACCAATTTCCGCAAGACGTTGTTCCCATTTCGCAGTCATTTCCGGTGAAGCTAGTATTTTGTCACCAATTGCGGTAATTAATACTTTTCCTTTATCAGTCGCATACACTTGGTTTTTCTTTACATCTATATATTTACGGTCTTTCAGCATCGTAATAATACCCGCGCGGGTCGCTTCCGTACCTAAACCTTCTGTTTTCTTCAATACCTTCTCTAGCTCTTCATTCTCTAAATACTTACCGGCTGTTTTCATTAACGTAATAAGTTGTCCTTCTGTATAACGCTTCGGTGGCTGTGTTTTTCCTTCTTTCACTTTCACCTTTACAACTTTTCCTTCTTCACCTTCAGCTACAATTGGAAGAATGGTTTCGTCATCTTTATCGTCTTGGAAAATAACTTTACGCCAACCTTCTTGAATTTGCTGTTTTCCTTTTGAAATGAATTCAGCACGTTCATCTACAAGCGTTACAATCGTTGTATAGTCAAAGATTGCAACTTCATAATGAGCTGCAATAAGCCTTCTTACGATCATATCGTATATTTTCTTTTCATCACCTGATAGTCTGCTTGGGTTTGTAACTTGCTCTGTCGGAATAATCGCGTAGTGATCTGTTACTTTCTTTTCATTTACATAACGCTTATTGTTCATAATGGATTCAACCGGAGCCGGTAATAAACCTTTATATTCATCAAACTGACTTAACTTCTGTAAAATATCAGGGAAAGTCGCTGCTTCTCCTTGAGTAACATAGTTAGAATCTGAACGTGGATAAGAAACAATCCCTTTTTGATAGAGTGCTTGCGTTATATCAAGCGTCTTTTTCGGTGAAAACTTAAAGGCTTTATTTGCCGTTGCTTGCAGTGATGATAAGTTGAATAAAAGCGGCGGCTGAAACTCTTTACGCTCCGTTTTCATTTCCTTCACAACAGCCGGTTTCCCTTGGCAAAATGCCGCAATTTTATTCGCCATATCAGGGTCTTTTAAGCGGGATTCATTATCCTTCTCCCATTTCCCGTCATATTTCTTTCCTTCTATATTAAAGGTTGCAAACACTTCCCAGAAAGGCTCTGACTTAAAGTTTTCAATTTCTTTCTCACGCTTTACAATCAATGCTAACGTTGGTGTTTGGACACGACCAGCAGAAAATACATCATTCATTCCTTTTTTCTTTAACAAAATACTAAACACACGTGATGCATTCATGCCAACAACCCAGTCAGCACAAGATCTTGTGTATGCTTCGTAATACGTATTAATTGTATCTGATTCATCAAGTAAATTTTTAAACCCTTGATAAATTGCTTGCTTCGTTAAAGACGAAATCCATAGACGCTTCATCGGCTTTTGCACGTTACAAAGATTAATAATATTTCGTACGATCAGTTCCCCTTCACGCCCAGCATCGCCTGCGTGAATAATTTCTGTTACCTGTGGATTATGTAACAGCTGTTTCACAACGTTAAATTGCTTATACTTTGACTTTGTAACTTCAAATTGAAAACGCTCTGGAATCATCGGTAACGTATTAAGTGACCATTTTTTCCACTCTGCGTGATAATGCTCTGGATTACATAACTGCGTCAAATGACCAATTGCCCATGTACAGTACGCTCCATTTGGAAATAACTCATTCGCTTCTACTTCTAAATATCCATCTTTCCGGCGATATTTAAACTGTGAAACAAGAGCCAACCCTTGATCTGGTTTCTCGGCAATAATTAATTTCATTTTATAACTCCCTATCTGTATTCCAGTGTTACTTTCATTGTATATATGTTTAGAAGCGATGATAAAACAACAATCTTATTTATCATTCGCGGTTTGTCTCGCAAATGTGAGACCTATAATATTATACGCTTATTCTTTATGGCTTCACAATAGAAACTCATAATATAACAATTTCTTTCACATGCTTACAATTAAAAAAGACGCCCTAAAAAATCAAGCGTTCCTTTGCTTACATCTATGAAATTGTGCAGATAATATGCAGATATTAATAAGCATAAGTACTCTCCATATAAACATATGATGAAATGAACGATAGGACAAGGAGGTATCATAATGTTTGCTTATACGTTAACTACCTTAACACTTTGCTGTACCTCAATTCTTATTGCATCCAATATTTCTAAACGTAAGAGTACCCTAATGGAGTATATGGTATTTATTATGTCTTTTAGTATGAGTATCGGTTTAAGTATTGGTTTTTACTTAGGCATTCTCTTTAAGGGGGAATTACTATATTCTACTTTGCTTGCTATTTTAATTAGTGGTTTTATCGGTTTCTTAATCGGTCTACGTTTTCACCTATATACTGCTTTAGAAGGAATGTTCTCTGGATTAATGGCAAGTACGATGGGAGCAATGATTACAGAAATGTTAAACGCTCAACAAGCTCATAGTATATTGTTCATTAGCCTTTTACTTACTATAACGATTACTATGTCCTGTGTGATTCAATTGTTATCGGAGAACTTTTCTACTTTTATCCAACAGCGTTTTTTGTTATTACTTTCAATTAGTGTAGTAATTATCGTTGCCGTATTCGCGACATTCCCAGATCATACTCCTTCACCTGGGCATAATCAACATATACATTAGTACTTGCAACAAAAATGAATAAGCAGCTATCCATAGGATAACTGCTTCCTATTATTCTGGCTTATTAGGAATGTTTTGGTTTGGAACATAGTCAGATTTATAATCTGTATAGTTCACTTCCGTTACCATCCCTGCTGAAGCATGATGTAGGTCGTGACAGTGGAACATCCACTCACCCGGATTGTCTGCTACAAAGGCTACTTCATATTCTTCACCCGGTTTTAAGTTCAATGTATCTTTTACAATTGGAGAACCTTTTATCGGTTTTCCATCTTTACTCAACACCTGGAAGAAGTGCCCGTGTAAATGCATTGGGTGATCATCCATTTTAGAACGATTTACCAACTTCACTTTTACTAAATCACCCTTTTTCACTTGAATTGGGTCAATATCCGGAAATACCTTTCCGTTAATTGTATATACCATTTCATTTCCATTCATTTGCGTATTTAAGTCCATATTATATGTGGCAGTATACTCTTGATTTAACGTGAAACTACCTAATTTTTTAGTACCATATTTCATTATATCTACTTTCGGTAGTTTTTCTTTTTCGTCTGCTTTATCTTTCATCTCTTTGCTACCATCATACTCAATAACAGCTTTCATTCCTTTTGCACCTTTATTTTTTGAATGGTCTTCAACATACCACTTCCCAGGATTATTAGCAGTAAATTCAATATCATAACGTTCACCCGGTGCGATTGAAATTACTTTATCCTTTATAACTTTTGGATCGTTTATTGGTTGACCATCTGTCGCAATTACTTTTATATCATGACCATGAACATGTATATCATGTGATAGATAACCAGCATTGACGAGTCTAAGACGAACGTTATCTCCCTTATTCACTTTTAATGGCGCTACTAAATCACCGCTTTTTCCATTGATTGTGAATAAATCATACATACTCATATCATGACCTTCCATCTTCATATTTCCATGGTCCATTCCTGTCATATTGCCAGAGTCTTTTTGATCACTGTCCATGTCCATACCGGAATGATCCATGCCGTTCTTATCGTCATTCTTTTTCGTATTTTCATCACCTTTAGATTTATTACCTATTTGCCCTTTTGTCATTTCTTTTAACTGCTTTTTAATTTCTTCTTTATCTGTAACCCATTCATCCAACATTAATGTGTAATCTTTATCATATTTTTCCTTTGCATCTTCTACAATGAGCGCTCCATACAAACCTCTATCTAATTGATTTACAGAATCTTGATGCGAGTGATACCAGTACGTTCCTGGTACGTTCGCTTCAAATTCGTAAGTGAAACTTTTTCCTGGTTCAACTGCATCTTGTGTCACGCCTGGAATTCCATCCATGTTATTTGGGACAGGATATCCATGCCAATGAATAGATACTGGTACAGATAATTCATTTTTTAATGTCACTTTCACCTTTTCACCTTTTTTCACCCGAATTTCTGGACCAGGAGATGAGCCATTAAATGTCCAGACTGGAACAATAACACCGTTACTTAATTTTTGCTTTTCTTCTTTCGCTATTAAAGTAACTTCTGGTCCTTTTTCAACCTTCAATGGTGTTGTAGCTGTTTCAGTCTGTATTGTTTTTTTATCATTCATATTTTTATGATCATTTGTTGTATTTGTCGTCACAGAACAGGCAGCAATTAAAAATATTACATAGACTGTAACGGCTGCTAATACAAATCGCTTCATGGAAAATCCCCCCTTTTTCTTTTTCAAAATCATTATAGAAGTTGATTTTCAAGAAAATAAGGAGATGTAATTAGATCTTACGTAAGCTAATTGGAAGATTACTAAAAGCGGAGACATTACAAGAGGCGAATATTTTAGAAATACAAAATGCTTTCCTTGTAGCGACTATATTAGCCGTTCTCGTATTTGTTTTGACGTTATTTCTTAAGAAACAATAACACTTCTATTATTAAATAAGAAAAATGTAGCTAAAATGCTCTTCACAAAAGAACTTACATTTTTGTATAATAAGAACTAATGTTCCTTACAAGAAGACAATAGACTCAAATTACACAAATATATCAAATAGAAGAGGATTGATATACGATGAAAATTGATAGACCAAAAATTTCACCAGAGTTATCTTCAAAGAATTTTCAAGATATTTTTTATGAAGAAGATCCAACATTGGAAGTGTGTGAAATTATAGACTCCACTTTCGAAAATGAATCTGTAGATAGAGTACGATTATATGATGCGGTGATAAAAAACTGTAAGTTTACTAATACAGACTTTAGCAATATTGATATTACAGATGTTTGTTTTGAAAACTGTGATTTATCAAATGTTAATTTAAGCAATTCTTCTGTTCACAGAGTCGAATTTAAAAACAGTAAATTAATCGGAGTAAATTTCACAGAATCTAGCTTAGGAAATGTTAAATTTGAGAATTCAATTTTGAATTTAGCAGCATTTGGGAATTCTAAACTAGAAAAAATTATATTTAATGAAACTTCATTAAATAATGCAGATTTTTTTGACTGTAAACTTAAAAAAGTTGAATTCCAATTATGTAGTCTTGATGAAGCTAATTTTGATCAGACATCACTGAAGGGGATAGATATTAGTTCTTCTACCTTTGATACACTTACAGTTTCAGTGAACGATTTAAGAGGATGTAAAGTATCAACATATCAAGCTGTTCAGTTTGCAACTTTATTAGGATTAATAATTAAAGATTAGTATTTCGAAGATAAAAAGAACCCTATCCCGAATCCTGGATTTTTTAATTGTCCACGATTCGAGATAAAGTTCAAATAAATTAGTGATGACTTTTTTATTATTTAACTACAGCTTGGTTTCCTTTTACATGTTCATTATTTACACTCATAAATTCTTCAATTTCTTCAACTTCTCTAATGATATCTTTTGATAAGTTTTCATACCCGTCTTTCGTTACAAGAATATCATCTTCTATTCGAATACCAATCGACTCTTCCTCAATATAAAGACCAGGTTCAATTGTTATAACCATACCTTCTTCTAACACTCTATCTTTATATGTTCCTACATCATGTGTATCTAAACCAAGGAAATGGCTGACACCATGATAATAGTATTTTGATAACTCTTCATCTTCTTGAATTAAACCAATTGCTTTACACTCTTCTGCCAGTACCTTTTTTGTATGCTCATTTAATGCAGCGAACTTTAATCCTGGCTTAATAATCTCTGTTGTTTCTTTTAATGCTTTTAATACAATATTATAAATTTGTTTTTGGCGACTAGAGAATGTTCCATTTGCCGGGAATGTATAACTAATATCAGCGTTATAGTAGTCTTTTTGAGCGCCTAAATCTAGCAATACTAAATCACCATTTTGAATTTGTGCATCATTATCTTCATAATGAAGAACTGTAGCATTTTTCCCACTCGCCAAAATTGTATTGAATGCATGGTGCTTAATGCCAGATGATTTCAGTGTAAAATCAAATTGTGCTTCTAATTCATACTCCATCATGCCTGCTTTTGCATGCTTAAGTACGTTGTAAATACCGTCTTTCGTTATAGCAATCGCTTCTTTAATAATTTCAATTTCTTCTTCTGTTTTAAATACTCGTAATTCACAAATGTTCGGATATACATTACCAATTGTTACGTGTGGGAATTTTTCTCTTACATGTTTAGCAAATGCTAATGTTTTTGTCTCCATACCATTCCACTCACGACTTTCTATATCTAAATATAGATGCTTCGCATTTTCTGTAAAAAGTATATTTGACATTGTCTTTTCAAAGCTATCTAAATACACAACTTTCTTTATACCTGAAATTCCCTCTGCTTCTTCGCTAGAAACTGTTTTCCCAACCCATTTTTCCATTACTGGATCTGATTTTTCAATGAAAAGTGTCTCTTCTACACTATTCCCAAACTTTTTCAGCATAAAAATAACATTTGGTTCACCGATTCCCGTTAAGTAGTAAAAATTACGATTCGGTACAAATTTATAATGTGCATCGGCTGACATATGAGGTGCTTGTCCAGCAAATAAAATCGTAATGGATTCCTCTGGTAATGTGTTTGCTAATCGTTCTCTATTTTGAGCAAAAAATGTTGATTTCATAATAATCCCCCTAGCGTTTTATGTATAATTGTGAAACTAATTATTCAATACACTTCATTCTATTATTGTTATAATTTTTCGTCAATTTTTAACTAAATTTTAGATAGTATTGACACAGACAACTAAACAAGTTACAATAACTATAAATTAGTAAGTTACTAATTTAAATTTAAATAAGAGGTGAACAAAATGCAAAACATTTTATTCCGTATTAACGAATTGTCAAAAAAAGAAAAAGCAACTGGATTAACAGTTGATGAAAAACAAGAACAACAAATGTTGCGTCAAAACTATACACAAACATTTCGTGGAAGCTTAGATTCCATTTTATTAAACACAAAAATTGTTGATCAAAATGGTCTTAACGTTACACCAGCCGCATTACAAGATGCTCAAATACGTTTAAAATTAAGCAAATGAGCTCCGCGCTAAAGAATTTTAATAAAACATAAACAGAGCTGGATTTCCTATATAGAAATTCCAGCTCTGTTTATTGTCTTTTCTAATTTAGTAAACGAGCGATACATCGCAATTCTCCACGACACAATCATCGCAAATGCAAGTAAGAAAAACATTCCGCTTAACTCTGCCAAATCAATTGATTGGCTTAAATATGACTTTAATGCCACGCGTACAGCTAATAAGCCTACTAAAATGAATATGAATGCTTTTGACGGTTTCATAAATATATGTTCGCCTTTTATTTCGAACTTAGTTGTTTTAATAAGAAAAATAGAGAAAATAAGCCCTATACTAATTGCCTCGACTATTTCTAACGATGTTAATCGAAACTCTGGTAAAAAGTACATCATCGCGCCTGTACTCATAAAAATTGGCGGCAATATAATTTTCTTTTTCGTTACCGGCTTTTTCGCTGCTTTAAAACGTAGAAACATTACCCCAACAGCCATACAAACTGCTACGACACTTGATAAAAGTGCTATCATACTTTCCACTCCTATCTATTTAAATGACTTTTTTAACAAAACCATAAACCAAATGAGCCCTACACTTATAATAACGTGACCTACCCCAGCCATATGGCTTAAACCGTTAAAGTCAGTTCCGTTTACTTGTAATAGACCTCTAAATAGCATTGTTGCAATATTAAAAATTAATCCTACATTATAAACAATAAACCATGCACGAAAGCTCTTTGTTTCTTGTACATGAAACACTTTACATAAAGCGAAAGCAATTAAAAAAAATAAGAAACCAAGCACTAGTACATGTGTATGTACTAATTGCAACATTGTGGATCCTTTAATTCCTTGTGCTTTCGAATACTCTCTTGCAAATACTCCTGATAATAAACCGATAATTAAGTAAATGAATGATGCATTATATAAATTCTTCATTTTATTCCTCCTATTGTAAACTTTCCATATTCGCTACAATCATTTTACGGAAAGTTTATGAACGGAATATGAATAAAATATTACATCCTATTTTCAAATAAAAAACCATTTTGTTTATATTGGTTTACCCATTTCAAAATTACGGTGTCTCTTATATCAATAGCTTTACTAATTTCTCGGTAACTTTCATTTCCGTTCAAATAACGTTGAACGATGTATATTTTTTCATCAGTTGTGAATTTAACCATAGAAAAACTGCACCTCCAATTGTTAGACTGTGTCTAACAATTGGAGGTGCAGTTTTTAATGGTGGGATGCTCTTTTATAATTTATTCATTATTGATTATTTTCCATCCTGTAAGTTTCTAGTTTAATTTAAACCATTGCTTCAGTTTCTATAATTACTAAAATTACCCTTTTCTCATAACCGTCTAATATTCCTAGAATTTCCGGGATTTTTGAGTTCATGCGGTTAAGCCCTCTCAATTATTTTAGAACTTAACTAATCTCAGTTTGCAACTCCATTCCAAACATCGACATCATTATCATCTAAAATGGCTTTGATTTTATCTTTCTCAAAAACTACCAGATATTCATAAGGTAAGGCTAAAACTTGAATAATTGAAGGTCTAATTTTTAGTAGCTGATATGCGTAATATGCTTCTAATTCACCGTCAGTTTCTTCTGTTTCATCGACAGGACCGATATACCAACCAGAATCACCTTTATCACAATCCCTAGCTCTTTGTAAATAAACCTCATCTAGTTGTAACACATTTTTTGAAGTCACTATTTTATCGCTAAACTTTATTGTTTCACCGTCAATATTTAACTGACGTAAACAATGTACTTGTTCTAATTGCACCCATAAAGCAATTGTTAGATCATCTGTAGTATCCTTAAATGGATTTTTTGTATAATCTGGGGCAATAATGTGATACCCATCTTCACGTTTGGATAGAACAAAAATAGACCAACCAACTTGCATAGAAAATCTATCAACTAATTTATTATCTTCTACTTTAGTTAGCAAATACAATAACTTTTCTATCTGGGGGCCTAAATGTTCTTCTGCTGTAGCTATTATCTTTTTACCACCTATATTTTTAACTATTGTTTTCAATGGGTTGTAACCTCTCTTTTATTGATTTTTTCAAAGCTTCTCTAGCCACTGCTTCACGTTCTAACATTTCTAGTCTTATAATTTCCGGAACCTTACCGTATTTAGGGTGCCCCGGCCATGTACTCCAATCTTTTGCATTCTTAGAAGCATTTGTTGGTTTTCCAAGTCCAACAAAGTTTACATCCATATTAAGCACTTCTATTTGTTGTTCTCTCGGTAATAGGTCAAAACCTTCCATGTCCGTTATTTCTTTCATTGAAACAATGTGGTCAGCTTCAAGTTTTTCCACTTCATAACCATATACAGGGTCAATTTTGGGTACATCTGTATTTACGCTTTTTCTTATCCTATTATTGGGTGTTCTCTTTCTTAAATCTTTATATTCCTCTTTTGAAACCGCAAATTGATTTAATAAGTCTTTCGCTTCTTGGTATGCCCCACCAAGTTCATATTTTATAGAACTTCCTCCAACATCAGCATAAGCCAAACGGTTTCCAGTGTTCAACTTAAAATCAGTTAATACATTTCTATATGCAGCAGAATTAGTCATAAACGACTTTCCTTTTGCTAGGTTGCCAGCGATTGCTAACTTCCCTGCTTGTCCTGCTTTACTAAGACCTTTATCACCAATAAAACCTGTTAATAATGATGCTACACCATAGGCAGCATAGTGCTCTCTACTTTCCATATCTCCGTTCCAGAAATCATTAATGAATGAATCTGATAAAGTATTCCATGCAGCAGGAAGTGTTTCTTTATAATTAATAATTGCATCTCGCATGTTTAACCACGTTTCTTTATCGCCTAAAGCTACGAATCCTTCCCATGCATCTACAGCACCATCTACAAAACCTGTAGAAATACCAGTCCATGCATCACTTAGATCCTTTTTCTCTCTTTCCCAAGCCTTTTCGAAGTCAGATTTAGGCGAAATTTTACCGCACATTGCACCTTCTTCAATTGAATTATCAGCCTGACGATTCCTATCTTCTGTAATCGCCTGGATAGAAGTCGTCCACTCCATATTCAATCCTTGTGTACTAAATATACCACTTGCAGGACTAAAACCTTTTCCACTTTGTACTTCTGCAAGACCTGTAGCAATACTAGTAGCTAATTGAATTGCTGTAGCATAGTTATTGCTAGACGTTTGATTAAATTCATGTAGATGGTCTAACTTTTCTTGAAGTTTTTTCCTCATGACAGTAAAAAGATTTGCCATAGCGTCTATACCTGGTATTGGCATAGTTTGAGTAATGGCTTCCATACTTGCTTTCATTCGGTCAATCTCTCGAATTTGTTCTAATATTTCTTGTTCAATTACATCTGCCTGAGCTACTTGTGATTGAAATTGACTTGGAAATGCATCGTTCTGACGGATTAATTCTTCACATAAGTATATGATTCCTTGTGCTAAAGGGCGAAAGGTTTCTGCGAAAAATGCTTTTGCACTATCGTAAGTTTGCCCTTGTAGAACGGTATCACTTGTAAAAGCATCAATCGATTGAATGGCTTGTTCCATACCTTGAATGGTAGCTGTACATACAGCATTCATGCTTTGAGTTTGGCTTTGTACTTCTCCCAAATACATATTTAAACTCATGCATTGACCTCCCTTGCTAATTGTTGTTGCTGGTAGGATAGGTCGTTTTCTGAATCACTAAGGTCTCGTCTTTCTTTAAGTAATGTTTCTTTTTGATTTTCTAATTTAAATGTAAGTTTTCGCTCAATGTGTTGTGCTTCTTGACGGATATTTATAAAGAAATGAGATAACTCTTTATCGTTGTGCCAAGTTTCTAAAATACGGTTAAATAAGCGGTTGCTTCGATTTTTCAATTCGTGAAAATCAGCTTCCGCTTGTTCCTGAGTTCGAAGCGCGGATTGATTTCGGTCCTGTTCTTCAAATACACTTCGTAATTTTTGATTTAACTGTTTAATTTGGTTTTTGATATCTCGATCCATTTTTTCCTCCTACCGTTTTATCTTTACGAAGGTGGTCATATTAGCGGAAAGTATTGTGAAGCTCGTGATCCATTCTCTCAAACTCTTTGGCTACCGAATGAATATTATCGACCGCTTGTTGAAAGACGGTGGAAAATTGTTTCGTCAAATCTAAAACTTGTTGGTTCGCTTCTTGTGCTTTTGAATTAACTGAAAGCGTAGTACGTGTCGCCTTTTTTATAGAACGATTTGTTGCGTTTTGGATTGTATCTGAAGCTGCCCTCATTTGCGTTGCGATTTGTGTAGCGCTTTGAAAATCACTTTGAAATTGTCCCATCGTATAAACCCCTTCTATACTTAATAGAGCATGAAAATTATACCATATTAGTATAGATTTTTATATTGATAGAGAACCTTTGTTTGAAGTGAACCCTGAAAACGGGGCACCTATCAAAACACCTAAACCACTTGTTCCCTAAATTCTTTAGGGGATAGGTGGTTTAATTTTTCTTGAATTCGCACACAATTGTAGTAATGAATGTATTCTAGCACAATCTTTCGCACAGTTGTGTTGGATACTTTTGTTATCTCTTGTGAATAGAAGGCTTCACTTTTCAAATGACCAAAGAAGCTTTCCATGACGGCATTATCATGGCAATTTCCTCTCCGGGACATGCTGGTGATAATGCCATTTTCTTTGGCATATGCTTGAAATTCCTTCGCTGTATAAATACTTCCTTGATCTGAGTGAAGAAGGACATCTTTTACTTTTCGCCCTCTCATTGCTTGTTTTAATGTCTTCATTGCTAATGGCAGTGCTTGGGACTCGCTGATGACATAACTAATAATTTCACGATTAAAGGCATCCATAATCGTTGATACATACAAGGTACGCTCTCCAAATAATAGATACGTCACATCCGTAAACCACTTTTCATTTGGTGCGGATGCATCGAATTGGCGTTCCAATCGATGAGGGGCTACTACTGGCTCCGCACCACTGATATATTTCTTTTTCTTTCGACGAACTTTTGAGAGAATCTGATTTTGTCTCATGATTCGTAATACTTTTTTATGATTCACACACAGTCCCATTTTCCGAAGAGTTGCGGTCACTCTTCGATATCCATATCGTAATTTATGCCGAAGACAAACATCCTTTATTTTCTCTTCTATCTCATCTCTTAGGTCCACTGTTCGTTGTAACCAACGATAAAATGTAGACCGGGGTAATTCTAATACATTACACAATTCTTTTACCGTTAGTTTTGTTTTGAAATCGGTCCATAAAGTAACTACAGTTTCCAGGTTCAACTCCTTTCGATTTCCAGATACTTTCCCCATATCAGTAATTTTGTTTTTAACTGTTTATTTTCTAACCGTAGCTGTTCCAATGCATTTAACTCTTTTGGCCCTTTTCCATAAGAATATTGCTTTCCTACAGGTTGTTGAAAACGGTACGTTTGACTGGTACGATACCACTTCATCCATGTCTTAATTTGGGAAACATTTTTAATTCCAAACTTCTCCATAATGGTCCGATTGGAATATCCATCCTTTTTCATTTCAATCACTTTCCACTTTATTTCTTCTGGGTAATGAACTCTTGTCTTCAAACCAAAAACACCTCCATTGAATTTGCATACTTAGTATGCGAATTCAGGAGGTGTTTTTTTCATGTACCACTATTCGGGTTCACTTCACTTCAGTTGGTAGGGCGTTTTTTAGAGTACGAAAGGTAATTCAATTATAAAAATAGCCTATCATCTTTTAATATTAATTGGGAATTTATATTGTACTTACACTACATTAATATTTAATATTTATTTTTTAAAATTTCACATGTGGTAAAATAATAAATTGATGAAAAAGGGGACGAAATATCAGTAAATAATTCACCGCAATATAAAGTAAAAAACTGCACCTCCAATTGTTATTCGTGTCTAACAACTGGAGGTGCAGTTCACTTTTCAACTTATTTTAAATCTTCTATTGAGAAAGCACCTGGAAGTAATTGCTCAACAGTCACTTCCTTTTCATCACCTTTTACATTCGTTAGTAAAACTTGCATTTTCGGTTCACAGAATTCAGCAATTACTTGTCTACAAGCACCACATGGTGAAATCGGTCCGTCTGTTTCGCCTGTAATAACTAAGTAACTAAAGTCACGCTCCCCTTCTGATACTGCTTTAAAGATCGCTGTTCTTTCTGCGCAGTTACATAGACCGTAAGAAGCATTTTCTATATTACAACCAGTATAGATTTTACCTTCTTTCGTAACTAATGCTGCACCAACAGGAAATTTTGAATACGGAATATATGCTTTTGCTAACATCTTATTTGCTTCTTCAATATATTTTTTCTTATCCATATTATTTCCCCCTTAAAATAATGTAATGATGATTAGTCAGTAATAACTGTATGAACTAATTTAGGAGCCACTGCTGTTTCAGCGATAGAAATGTTCTCATAGATTTTTGCTTTTACATCTTCTACATTTTCACGGTTTGCATAGATTGTTACGAATGGCTCGCCTTCTTTTACTGCATCGCCAACTTTTTTACGTAACATTAATCCTACCGCTAAATCGATTTCATCTTCTTTTGTCGCGCGGCCAGCACCTAGTAACATAGCTGCGATACCGATTTCATCTGCAACAATGTTAGAAATAACACCTGAAGTTTTTGCAGGTACATCAATTACATACTTAGCTTGTGGCATTTTTTCTGGATTGTCTACAATCGAGCTGTCTCCGCCTTGATTGCTTAAGAACTCTTTAAATTTCTCAGTTGCTTTTCCGTTTTTCATCACTTCAATTAGCATTTCACGAGCTTCTTCTAACGTATTTGCTTTTTTCGCAAGTACGACCATTTGGCTACCTAATACAAGTACTAATTCTGTTAAATCTTCTGGACCTTCACCTTTTAACGTGTCAATCGCTTCTTTTACTTCTAGAGCGTTACCAATCGCAAAACCAAGCGGTTGTGACATGTCCGAAATAACAGCCATAGTTTGACGTCCTACATTATTTCCGATACGTACCATTGCATGTGCTAATTCTTTTGCATCTTCTTCTGTTTTCATAAATGCACCAGCACCTGTTTTTACATCAAGTACAATTGCGTCAGCACCAGCTGCAATTTTTTTACTCATAATTGAACTTGCGATTAAAGGAATTGAGTTAACAGTTCCTGTTACGTCGCGTAATGCATAAATCTTTTTATCTGCAGGTGTTAAGTTTCCTGTTTGTCCAATAACAGCTACTTTGTCACGGTTTACAATATCAATGAATTGTTCTTTCGTAATTTCAACGTGGAATCCTTCTACCGCTTCTAATTTATCAATTGTTCCGCCTGTATGTCCTAAACCACGACCAGACATTTTTGCTACTGGTACATCTAAAGCAGCAACTAATGGTCCTAATACTAAAGTTGTTGTATCACCAACACCGCCAGTTGAATGTTTGTCTACTTTAATTCCTTCAATTGCTGATAAGTCGATCGTTTCTCCAGACTCAACCATCGCCATCGTTAAATCTGCACGTTCGCGATCTGTCATATCTTTAAAGAAGATTGCCATTGCAAGCGCACTCACTTGATAATCAGGAATACTTCCGTCTGTATATCCATTAATAAAGAATTTGATTTCTTCAGTCGTTAGTTCTTTGCCGTCACGTTTTTTTGCGATAATATCTACCATTCTCATTACAATCACCATTCCTTTTTATATTATATGAATCTATTAAAATAATAAGCCAACGATTGTTGCTGATAAGAAACTTACTAACGTTGCACCGAATAGTAATTTCAAACCAAATCTTGCAACTACATTCCCTTGCTTTTCATTTAAGCTCTTAACTGCACCTGCAATAATTCCAATTGAAGAGAAGTTTGCAAATGAAACTAAGAATACAGATATAATTGCTGTCGTTCTATCTGAGAAATTAAAGTTTCCTTGTGCTAAATCTGTCATTGCGACAAATTCATTTGATACTAATTTTGTTGCCATAATATTTCCGGCATTAACTGCTTCATGCCAAGGTACACCCATAATAAATGCAAATGGTGCAAATGCATAACCAAGAATTTCTTGGAATGAAATACCGATTACACCTTTAAATACTGCATTAATGAATGCGATAAGAGCAACGAAACCGACTAACATAGCTGCTACTGTAATCGCAACTTTAAATCCATCAATAATGTATTCCCCTAATACTTCAAAGAAGGTCTTTTTCTCTTCTTCTTGTACTTCTAACATATCTTCTTCCTCAGTAACTTCATACGGGTTAATGATAGAAGCGATGATGAAGCCACCGAATAAGTTAAGCACTAAAGCGGTTACAACATATTGTGGTTTTAATAACACCATATATGATCCAACGATAGACATAGAAACTGTAGACATTGCCGATGCACATAATGTATACATTCTTTTCTCTGGCAATAACCCTAGTTGTTTCTTAACTGATATAAATACTTCAGATTGTCCTAAAATCGCAGAAGCAACAGCATTATATGATTCTAGTTTCCCCATTCCATTTACTTTACTTAATGCTAGACCGATAGATTTCACAATAATAGGTAATACTTTAATATGTTGCAAAATACCGATTAAAGCTGATATAAATACGATTGGCATTAATACACTTAAAAAGAACGAAAACTCTTTTTGATTTACTAATCCACCAAATACGAAATTCACACCGTCAGCGGCATATTTTAATAACTCTCCAAAACCATCTGCTATTCCGCTAATTAATATATTCCCTATACTTGTATTTAATAATAGAAACCCCAAAATGAATTGTAATATAACCATCGTTATGATTGGACGATATTTGACTTTCTTTCTATCATTACTAGCAAGCCAAGCGATACCTAAAATCAATACGAGGCCAAAAACACCGATTAAGTATTTCATAAGCCGTTTCCTCCCATTCGTATCCGCTTACATTTTTTTTAATTGTTAAAGCAATAGATATACTTTAAACGTATATCTATTGCTTTAACCTTTTATCGATTAGTAGTTATCTGTAGCACCTTTTGCATCATTTAATACGATTGCAACACTAGCACTTGCTCCAACGCGAGAAGCTCCAGCAGCTACCATTTTATCTGCATCTTCACGTGTACGAACACCGCCAGATGCTTTTACACCAACGTTTGGTCCTACTGTTTTACGCATTAATGCGATATCTTCAGCAGTTGCTCCGCCAGTTGAGAATCCAGTTGAAGTTTTTACGAAGTCAGCACCAGCTTTTACTGATAATTCACAAGCGCGTACTTTTTCTTCATCTGTTAATAGACAAGTTTCAATGATTACTTTTACAAGAGCTTTTCCTTTTGCTGCTTGTACTACTTCATAAATATCTTTTTCAACAAGTTCGTTGTCGCCATCTTTTAAAGCGCCTACGTTGATTACCATATCAACTTCAGTTGCACCTTTTGCGATAGCATCTTTTGTTTCAAATGCTTTTGTTTCAGTAGTGCTTGCTCCTAATGGGAAACCGATTACAGTACAAACGTCTACATCATGTCCAGCTAGTTCATCAGCCGCTAATTTTACCCATGTTGGGTTAATACAAACAGAAGCGAATTTATATTCCTTTGCTTCTTCGATTACTTTCATAACATCTTCTTTAGTAGTATTAGCTTTTAAAATTGTATGGTCAATTAACTTTGCAATGTTCATTATCTTCACTCCTCATATCTTTTAACAACTTCATTCTAACTCTTAGTTGAACAAATGTAAATACACTTTTGAAATTTTGTTCATTCTTTTTTAAAAGGAATTTTCTTGTAGTAAATAAAGCGCATTCTAACTAAGAAACAATTCCTATTTAAAATCAAAACTTTTATATTAACAATGGTAGTATGTATCTCCATATCCATAATTATTTTTAAAAAGGCAATTTGTGTTCAAAAAAACACCTATCATTCATACATAACAAAATAAAAGGCGTTCTCAAAATTAACATTTTGAGAACGCCTTTTATTTCTAATCTTTTTGATAATGTAACAATTCTTTTGCTGTATGCTGATCGATAATTAATACATTTGCATACCCGCCACGTAACGCACCATCAATTGCTTTTATTTTTCTATTACCACCTGCAACTAAAATAGAGCGTTTCTTTAATTTCAGTTCCTCTAACTCAATTCCAATGGTCCGCTTATTAATTTCTTCACTACTAATATTTCCGTCTCCATCAAAGAAACGTGAACAAATGTCACCGACCGATTGTTTTTTGAGTAAACTTGTTTCCTCCTTATCGAAATAACCTAATCGGAATAATAGCGCTTCATCTCGCACTGTTCCTACAGTAAAAATTGCAATATTCGCTTGCTTCCCCATTTCGATAATGTGATGAATATGTCGATCCTGCTCTACTAATTCTTTTGTCACTGCATTATCAAATATAACTGGAAGAGGTAGATTTCTTGGCGTCGTTTGAAAAGCATCTGCAAATAAAGCTATCGTCTCATTCGCATATGTATTTACACTCGAGTGACTAATGCCACCTTTTAGCTGGACAACCTCTATCCCTTTTACATGTTGCGGTACGATTTTTCTAGCGATTTCATACATTGTCATTCCCCAGCTTACACCAACGATATCACCATTTTTAACCGTCTTTTCCATATACTCAGCTGCATATTTACTAATATACTCTGTAATCGTTGCATATTCTGGCACTGGAGAAAACACAACATGTGCCTCTAACAAGTTGTACTTTTCTTTTAGTAAATTCCCAACGTTATCTAAATCCGCAAATGGATCGGCGATGCTAATTTGAACAAACCCTTTTTCTTTCGCGTACTTTAACAATCTAGAAATCGTCGGTCTTGAAATATTTAATTTGTTAGCAATTTCTTGCTGACTATAATCTGATTGATAATATAATCTTGCAACTTCAACGCTTAATTGTTGTTTATCTTTTTCCATAGTAACTCATTACAAATCCCTTCCTGTATTTCCCTTTCGTTACAAGCATTATACAGCTTTATGCAAAAAAATTCGACTACCGAATTTTATCTAACTGAACTTATATTCCACTTATTATATACAATGAAACCGTTCAATAAGAAACATAAATCATCGTCTAAAAACTATTCAAATACCCCTTATAAACAGAAGATACTGGTTATAAGGGGTATGTATTCAATTTAATTTTATAAAAATTGGATGAAAACAATGCAAGTTCCCACTTATTTAGAATAAGTGAAAAGATGATGTTTTATTTGTTCAATAAAATAATGATGGTGTATATTATCGTTAGATACTCGACTTGCCATAATAGCCCCCTCCATTGAAGATGCAAGAAAGGAAGCAAGTGATATAACCTCTATATCTTCTTTAAGTTCTTGTTTCTCTATTCCTTCTTTTATGAGAGAAGCCATTAACATTACTGTATCATCATAACCTTTTGCTGCTGCTTTTTGTAATTCTGGAAATACTCCAGTACTTTCAATTGCGCTATTAAGTAATGGACAGCCTCCAGCAATAGGAGGATTATTAGCTGCATCTTGATATACAAGGAAAATTGCAAGGATTTTATCGATTGCTGTCTTTTTATTTTCCATTGCTTTATGAAAATGACTCCACATAATCTCACCACTTTTGTCGTAGGCAGCAAGGACAATTTCTTCTTTACTTTTGAATCTACGATAAATAGATCCTTTAGGTAGTTCAGTAGCTGTCATTATATCCTGGATGGATGTGCGAGTTATCCCATTAGTATTAAATAAATATAAAGATGTTTCAATAATTTTTTCTTTAACCTTATCAACTTTAGTCATGCTTTGTAATCCTCCTAATAAAAACGAGCTTAATATTCCAGGTGATATTTACCATCTATTTTCTTGAATTTTTTTGTAAGTATAAAGAAGTTTGAAGCGAAAATATCTTATCAACCCCTATATTATGTGAACCTCAAACAATACAGTTTGAAAAGAGATTAATCAAATTGTATTATCTATATCATTCAAATGAATTTTCTGTCAAAATTAACATGACCAATTATTTAATTCAGTCATGTTATACAACTAATTTCACCTAACTTCGTAGTAGGTGTAAAAATATATAGTTAAATTTAACGTATAGACATATGATTATTATATATAATTTTGATTAATATGTTTAGCTAAAGTGTTTGAACTATCCCCACTTTCACTTCATTCTATAAAAGGGTAATCATTAATGATTACTGGAATTAAATTGTACCAAAGAAACTGAGATATAAATATATTTGCTTTTTTTCCATTTGGATTTTGTTAATACTTTATAAAAAGGGTTTAAAAAACTAGAAACTTATAGTATCATTAGGTTCCGGACCGAACCGTCCGGTTTATAATCTTATATAAATATATTTAGAAGGAGAACGTTATGCAGAGAGAAAAATCAAAAATTATAGGTAATTTAATTATGGGGGCAATACAGTGAACTTTATAAAAATGAATAAAAAAGAAATCATTATGCTCATAATCTTTACAATGTTTGTACCATTTCAAATTGGCTTGTACATATTATTTGGCATATCACTTTTAGCTAATGTCAATTTAGTTGAATCAGAATTTGTTCTTAGTGCCATCGGTTTTACTGTACCTGCTATTGTAGGAATCATTTTCTTTAGGAAAGAAATTATTGAAAGTTTTACTTATTTTAAAGAGAAGACAATTTTGAAAATAGTAAGTATTCCTATGGTAGTTTTATTTACGGTAATTGTGGAACAGTGTGTTATGCGTTTTCTAGCAACTGGTCAACCAGAGAACCAAGAGCAGCTCCTTGAAACGGGTGCGGAGGTACCTCTTGTATTTACATTGCTTGTATTTGGTATTCTGGGTCCAATACTTGAAGAAATTGTGTTTCGTCACATATTAATAAATCGTTTTTCTTACCATATTGGTACTGCTATTGCATCTATCATTTCGATTATGATTTTTACACTTCTTCATACGAACCAACTTTCGGATATTGCTATTTATTTACCTGGATCGTTGATACTTACTGCGGCTTATCTTATTTCTAAAAGATCCATTGCATATGTTATAGCGATACACATGTTAAACAATTGCCTTGGTTTCATTCTGTAAGAAACTAGACTTGTTTCTGGTGCCAAAAATACTTTTTCTATGGCATAAGAAAGCTAATCAAAAATTATAAGATATTAGGAGAGTGTCAGTCATGATTGTAACAACAACTTCTGGAATTCAAGGTAAAGAGATTATTGAGTATATTGATATTGTAAATGGTGAAGCTATTATGGGTGCAAATATTGTCCGCGATGTATTCGCTTCCGTTCGTGATGTTGTCGGTGGCCGTGTTGGTGCTTATGAAAGTAAGCTAAAAGACGCTCGTGATATTGCAATGGGCGAAATGAAAGAACTTGCAAAAGAAAAAGGTGCGAACGCTATCGTTGGTATTGACGTAGATTACGAAGTTGTTCGTGATGGAATGTTAATGGTTGCTGTCAGTGGTACAGCTGTACGTATATAAGTAAATAAAAAAAACGGTTCCCCTTGGAATTTATACTTTGAGGGGAAATCCTGGTTCTGTTGCAGATTTTAAAGAATAATAAGAGATGTTGATAAATCATTGTACGTCGAAAAACACAGTTTGAGTGTAAACTGTGTTTTTTTATATAGAGGCCCCATCCCATCACTATCAAGCTAAAATTTTTTAGTGCCTCTAGAACGAAATTTTGTATTAACTTGTAACAAAAAGTTCATTTTTATTTTGTTGATAATTCAGAATATTTCGGTTGATAGGTATGTGGCGGTACCCTGATACGGTACAAATTTTTTATAAACGGTTGTAAGATTCTACGTTTTTGACCATTCTGTACAACGATAACTTTGGTTTATTAATTTCGCCTGTAATCTGGTAGCCTATCCTCTGATACAATTTAATGGCAAGTTGATTCTCTTTCTTTACCGTCAGAGAGCATTTGGCAAAGCCTTGCAGGGAAGCTTGTTCCTCGGCAAACTTAAGTAGTCTGGTACCTATCCCTAGTCCTCGACTTTCGGGCAATAAGGCAATTGTTCCGATGTGAAACTCGTCATCTTCTCCCTCCTTCAAGGTAAACATGGAATAAAGCATTTTGATATTCAAAATGTTATAAATAACAAAACCCAGCTTTCGGAATGAAAGCAGCTGTTTAAAAGTGGACCAGGCAAGACGGTTTAAAACGGGTATGGGATAGCAAGTAATCATCCCTAAAGTTTTCCCGTCCATTTGAGCTTCATAAGCGTATTGATGACTAAAACGGTTGTTCTCCTGCCGCCAGAGCTTACAAAATGTCCCTTCGACTGTGTTCTTCTCCTCAGATCCTACAAGTGGAAACGCCATGTATTCCAATGCCATTACATTTAACTGGGCGCCGACCATGGATTGATGAACAGCCTTTACAATAGAGATTTGATTCATTTCCCAGTCCTCCTTTTCGCTTTCTGTATTATTGATATTAATTATCATGGATTTGAATCAGTTCACTTACCTCTCAAATCATCCTTAGCTTTAAAACCATAATAAAATGTATTTAAAACAAGCTCTGCAGCAGATTTTTTAGCCACATTTCCTTCATGTACCTGTTCCCAAGTATGGAAAAGCAGAGCATAAAGCGTATTCAAAATCCATTCGCTGCTAACCGTTTGCTGAAAATAACCTCTTTGTTGTAACAGCTCAATAACGCGTCGTAAGGGTTCCCTCAGCTTCTCTTCTGCTTTACCTAATTCTTTGTTGTTAAATACAGATGCATCATGACCTAGAAAATAGATTTTGTCACCTAAAGGGATTAACGCTTCAATGAGTTCCGGGATATAGTTTTCGCTTCTTTCCTCATCCAGTGGAATCTGGTTTACAGTATCACTTACCAGTTGTATAGCCCGATGGCCTAAGAACAGCATCAATTTCTCCCTGCTTTCGACGTAGCGATGGAGTGTAGCAATTCCAATTCCCGCATATTCCGCAATTTCATTCATCGAAGCAGTAGGATTTTCAACAAGCAATATAGTAGCCGAATCAAGAATTGCATTAAATCTCGCTTCCTTCAACGCTGACAAGTCTTTCTTCATCGTCAATCTCTCCCTTTTTCTGTATAAATTCGTCATTTTTGATAGAAAAATATATCATTTGATATTATAATAAACAATCTCAAATAAAGTGTCCAGATGCTGAATGTAGCTTTTCAAAAAGAATTATATTACTGAAACTGATAGTACTTTGAATGTTTCATTTTTAGCATTTCATTATTTAGATAACGATGAAGAAATTAAATTATTTAATGTAATAAATACAAGAACCAAAGGAAATGGTTCGAATCGCTTTCTTAGTAGAGAAATTGATTACCTTATCTAGGTTTTTTAAACTATTTTTCATGACGCATTAATACTTATAGTAATTTTTCTACTTTTATTAAATCCGGTTGCACTTCATTTAATTACTGAATGTTTTATAATGAAGCTTCTTTCTGCATAAAGTTATCGGTTTACTTTAAAATTCACTTCCGGGTATTTGGTCATCAGCCTTTTAAGGGTTGAGCCGTCATCCTTCTGTTTTACATACTGGTCAAAAAATGCCAGGCTGAATTCGTTGATAATACGATGAACTTCCTTTGGATTTTCACCTGGGCTCTGCAACAGAGGGGAGAACAAATGTAAATCAGTGAGGCTTGTATGATCCGTATGAGGTATGACCATTGACATACCACCACCAGCTAACCCACGTCCATATCGCTCCCTCACTTCATAGGGATCTGCTTCATCAGGCTCTTCTGCACTCATGAGTAGAAATGGTTTTCCAATTCCACTTTCAGGAAAGATTTCTCCATACAATGTACCATCCATATTGATAGCTGCTTTGACACGAGAATCTTTTGCAAGTATTTGTGCTGCGGTAGCTCCACCGTAAGAGTGACCAAACATTCCAATTCGCGAAGTATCCATTCTTCCTGTAAAGAAGCCGGTCTCATCGTTTTGATTAAGTTTCTCTATCTGATTAAGGACAAAGCTGACATCTTCCTCCCATAATTTTATGTGGCTATCCCCTTCATCAGTTAAATTGATGGGCTGTACGTAAGCAGTTCGACCATCTGGAAAGACGGTAGCTGCAGCATCAAAGGTATGATCGATACTTAGAACAATATATCCTTGACTAGCCAACTCCTCAACTTGAAACGTGTTTTGATTACGAAAACCATTAAAACCATGAGAGAAAAGTAATATGGGATAATGATTCTCTGAATCTGAGAGTTGTAAATCCATAAACGAATGAGATTTTACCAATTCCATGTGGCTGAATGCAAATGCAGGAATGGACAATGTTTTTTCCAATCCCTTGGAAAGCTCATTTATGTTACGAATATAAGGTTCTGGATCCCCCTTACTTTTTTCAGCTGTAGGATACCAAATTTGCACCATCAGTTCGCGCCGATCGGTTGGATTTTTCGAATATGGTTCATTTCTCTGATGATCAATCCAATGATATACCTTCGTACCGATCCTATGTGGGCCGGTTGGTTCTTCAAATGAAAATACTGGCATAAGTAAGGGTAGCGCCACTGCTACAGACAAATAGATACATAGCAACGAGGTCTTAACTATGAATATACCCCAACTTCTACAGCCCTTTTTCCGCCCAGTTAATAAATAGCATAAAATTAAGATAACTGGGGATACATATGCCGGAATCATCTGCCACCTAAAACCTTCTGCCAATAACTGAACTGTAACCATTACAACGGCAATCAAAGTAGCTAATTTAGACCACTTTTTCGTTTCTCTGCCTATTAACAGTATCCAACTCAATAGACTAAAATTCACTACTATCAAAACAACTTCCCAGAAATTCATTGGCCTATCTCCTTTGAATGTATTTTACTTCTAATTAAAGAGGTAGTTTTCAGCCTAAGCAAAAGCAGATGAACCCCCTATATAGTTGCACCAATTATGCTTAGTAACCGTTTCATCCACTCTACTCCTTTCTTCAAATTAAAATCTTAAAATGCCCAGCTACCTTTACGGAAAATTGGTTCTACAGTTCCATCTGGTAGAATACCGTCGATGTCCATCTCACTGCTGCCAATCATAAAATCCTCATGTGTTACTGAAATATTTGCACCTAACGTTTCAAGCTGATCGTTTTCTAAATCTCTTCCATCCTCTAAGCAAGTTGGATAAGCTTTACCAATCGCTAAATGGTTCGATGCATTTTCATCAAACAATGTATTAAAATATAAAATTCCCGATGCTGAAATTGGTGATTCATTTGATACAAGTGCTATCTCACCTAAATAGCACGAGCCTTCATCCACATTAATAAGCTCCTGTAATAAATCATGTCCTACCTGTGCTTCAGCTTTAACAATTTTTCCTTCTTCAAATGTCAGTTTAAAGCCGTCGATAATATTCCCTTGATAAACTAATGGTTTTGTATTGCTTACATAGCCATTTACACCTTGTTTCATCGGTAACGTATAAACCTCTTCGGTCGGCATATTAGCCATAAAGATAGTATCATCAGGAGTTTTACCACCTCCAGTAATCCATTTATGCTGTGGTGCTAATGCAATTGTTAAATCAGTACCTGGCGCTGTATAGTGAAGCTTTATATATTTTTTATTGTTCAGTAGGACCGCACGAGATTCTAAATTTTTTACATGTTCACGCCATTTTTCAATAGCACTGCCTTCACCAATACGAACAGCTTTAAAAATAGCCTCCCATAATGCTGGTACTTGATCCTCAGCTGCTAAATCCGGGAACACCTTCGATGCCCACTTTGGTGAAGGAACTGCTACCATAGACCAAGCTACTGAATCCTTCATTACGGCGTTGCGATTGTTGCTCAGAGCAGCTCCTGCTACCTTTTGATAGGTAGCTAGACGATTAGATGAAATACCTGTAAATTTATCAGGATCTGTAGCATCTATCATTAATAATGCTCCTTTACATTCGATCAGCTCATCATTCATTTTGACTATCCACTCTGGGAAGCGATTAAATTCTTCATCTGAGGCATAATCAAAGTAAGCACGTTCCATTTCTTCATCCGAGAAATTAACATGAACACGCCCTGCCCCAGCCTTATAAGCCTCTTTCACAACTATACGGGCGAAATCCAATGCATCCACTGATGTATTGACTAATAAGTATTGCCCTGGTTGAATATTCACACCGATTTTCACCGTAAGTTCTGCATATGCTTGTAATTTTTCTTCAAAAGTCATATTATTTACCTCACTTTTATCAAATTGGTTTTGAATTCCCATCACTAACTTGCTTTCATACCATACTTTCTGAACAGGTTTTCTCAGAATTTTTCTTGCCTATTTTTTATGTTTTTCATCAAGACATGATAACAACTAATGGCTTTTTTCTACTACTCATATATTTAATTTCTAAACTTTGATTCAATTAATATTGGTTTGTTTTTTAAAAAAATCTAATCAAAGGGCATCAAACACTACATAAAGTTATAGAGTTCTTTATTGTGAAAGCTCACTCATTTCTTCCCAATCTTTTCAATGTGGTTGCACCTAAAGGCTTACCATCAATGGGGCGTTTAACATTCTCAATCACTCCTTTATCTTTACAAAAGCATTTTTGATAGATAAATATATCATTTGACATAAGATTAAATCATTTTAAACGAATTATCAAGCCGTAAAATTTAATTTTTAAAAAATTCGGTAAAAAACCTATGTGAAAATGGATTCTATCAAAGGGAGCGATAACAAAAAGATTTTTTATACACACATGGATAAAACACATGAAAACTTATATATAAAATTACAAGTTCAACTCTCACAAAAAAACGGAATAAAAATAAACAGCGGAACTAGCCCACTGTTTACTTTGCCACACCTTCATGTAATTTTTCTGTATAATCCTTTACATCTTTCCAGCTATCTTTCGCTGTATGTAAATCTTCTTTTATAAACGTAAACTCTTCCGGACTAATTCCTTTTACGTTTTGTAGTAAATTATTATATTTTGCACCTACTGTATACCATTGGTTTGATATGTTTTGTAGTGCTGTAATTGCTGCATCAATTGTTTCCGTCATGTTTGTTGTTTTATTTTTTACATCAGTCAAAATTACGATTTCTGCTTGTGCTCCTGAAATTCTATCTTTTAAATTAGCTATCTCTCTTTCTGCATTTGCGATATCTTTTTTTGCAACCGCAATCATCGGCCCGCCAGCAAGACATGTTATTAGCGCTACGCAAAGTACGCCACCAGCAATGACCATATCATTACTCTTTTTAATCGAATCGTTATATGTATTTATTTGTTGCTCTAGAGCTGGAATACCAGCATTCGTACTTGCCAATATCGCTGTTAACTGATTTGTATCCTCTTTGAAACTATTTGTATCTTTCGCCATTCTATCGCGAAAACTTTTCAAATTTCCTAATAATCCATCTACCTCATTTTGATTCTTTACAATATCCGCATACAACTTTTCTAAATCCGCTTTTAATTTTCCGCTATCCTTTTGATCAATCGCTATTAACATGTCGTTATAATACGATTGAAAAGTATTATTGTAATTTATAATATTTTGATCCGTTTTCATAATTTGAGGCTTCATATTATTTAACCAATATGCTGCATTAATTTTTGCATCTCTTTGATGCTGAATCATATTCCCTTTAAATTCACTATTAATCGAACTTATTTTACTTAAATCCGTCTCTTGTTGATTTTGAATTAATTTTGCATATGAATCCATTGCAAATATACTCGATGTCGTTTGTGCCATTACATCTTGGAATCCAGCTGGTCCAAGAGAATAGTTTTTCACATTTTCTTGTAGTACCTTTACATTTTGTTCTGCTGCAAAAGGATGTAAAGGAGATACGTTACTCGTTGCCACCCCAGCAATCATTACCGCTAAAAGACATTTTTTATAAAATCTTTTCTGCATACTTTTCACCTATTTTCTTTATAAGAGTATAAAAAGCTCCTGCTCACAACTGAACAGGAGCTTCAAATCATTCATCAACACTTAACGCTCTAACGATTCGTATTCAATTATGCTTTTTTCGTATCTACTACTTTAATATCTTCAGCATAAATCTTTTCTGCATAGTCTTTAATATTTTTCCAGCTATCTTTCGCAATGTTTAAATCTTCTTTAATGAAAACAAGGTCGTTTGGACTAATTGAATCCACATTTTGAAGTAAAGAATTATATTTTGATCCCATTGTGTACCATTGGTTTGAAATATTTTGTAACGCTGTAATTGCAGTATCAATTGTATTTGTTAAATACTCTGTTTGTGTTTTAATGTTCGTTAATCCAGCTACTTCTAATTGCGCAGTTGTAACTTGTCCTGTTATCTTTTGAATTTCTGCTTGTGCATTATCAAGCTCTTTCTTCGCTAATACGATTCCAGCTGTACCACCGCCTACAGCTGCTGCACCACCTGCAATTAATGCTACTCCTAGCGGTGTTCCTGCGCCCGTAGCAATAACTACTGCACCACCGATAATTGCAATTGGTCCTAGAGCTGTCGCAACAGATGAACCGATAATAATTGCATTATATTTACTAATTGCTTCATTGTACGTTGTAATTTGATTTTGTAATAGCGGAATTCCTGCATCTTGACTAGCTAATATAGATGTAATTTGATTTGCATCACCCTTGAAGTTTTGCGTATCCGAAGTCATTTTATTTCGGAATTTCTTCAAGTCTTCTACTAACTGATCCACTTGTGCTTTATTTTCATTAATACTACTTGATAATCTAGTTAAGCCTTTCGTAAGAGTCGCTTTATCCTTTGCATCAACTGCAGCAACTAAAGTATCATAATAGTTTTGGAATTTCGTATTGTAGTTAATGATATTTTGATTCGTTGAAATAAGCTGTGGTTTTAATACATCTAACCATTGCTTCGCATTTCCTCTAGCTGTATCTTGATGCTGAATTACTTTCCCTTTTAAAGCCGCATCAACAGACGATACATTTCCAAAGTTAACATTACCTTGTTTAATAATTGTTAAAGCGTACAGATCCATTACTAAAGCATTTGAACCTGTTCTTTCCATTGCATCTTTTAGGCCTTCTGGTCCTAATGAATATTCTTCATAGTCATTATAAGCTTTTGCTACCGCATGAACTGGAGCTTGTTTCACTGTACTTTCAGCTGCATACGTATGAGCCGGCATAATATTTCCTGCTGCAAATACTGCCATAAGTGCTGATAGAGCCATTACTTTATAAGGTTTTTTTGTCATTTTTCTTCTCTCCCTATATCGCTAATTATTTTTCTGTTTAATGTACTTCAACGTTTGTAACGTAATCTTCAAATTGATTTGTTTGCTTATTCATTTCATCACTTACTTTTTTAATTTGATTGAAATGTTTTTGAAGTAAACTACTGTCTGTATACGTGCCTTCTTCGACATTTGTTTGAATTTGAATCATATTATTATTTAAAACTTTCCAATCCGTTAATAACGTTTCTAAAGTTGTAATTTGACGATCAATTAATTCTGTAAAGCTATTTACTTGATCTTCAACGAATGTAATTTGAGTCGCCTCTGCTTCAGTTTGTGATAACTTTTGAATAAGTGGCAATAACTCCTTTTGCTTTTGTTGAATGCGAAGAGCTGCTTCCCTCGTTTGACTATCTGCAGCATTTACAATTTCATTACTTAAAGTACCGATAGAAACAAAATCGATTGTTTTCGTTTGTGCAGTTTGATTTGTGATTGTAAATACTTGTTTACCAATATTAATAGAACCTTTAATGATTTCTTGAGGTCTATTCAAAATAGTAGTTAATTCAGCTTGAATTTCACCTTGAATTCTTTTAATATCTTCTCTTAATTTCACAATATCTCCACTTGATCCTTGCAGTGTTTTTATTGCTTCATCGGCTTTAATTGATAAGTTGTTACTATCTTTGTCTAATACTGTTTTAAATCGATTTAACTCTAATAAATCTTGCTCCATACTCTCTTGGATGCTTTGTACTTGCAATTGTAATTTTCCATATGCACTCATAAAATCTGCTTTTGCTTGCTGATCTTCATTTACGTTTCCTGCTAATTCATAGAGCTTACTATAATAGCTATTAAATCTAGTGCTGTATCTCATCATCTCTTGATTTAAGTCAATTAGCTTCGGATTATATTCATCAATCCATTCTCGTACATTCGCCTTTGCAAACTTTTGATGATTCGTTAAGCTACTCATCGCATTTACCTTAATATCTGGCTGTTGTAAAATAATTAATCCATATGCTTGAATAAGAGGTGATTGTGATCCTAACATTCTAATTGAATTGGATAATGTATTTGGAGCAATTACATTTTGTGCATATACTGTTTTCACTTCCGTCTGCCCCTCCTTAGCGTAAGCGCTTACAGGAATGAAGCAACTCGTAGATACTGCTGTAACCAATAACCCTGTAATTAAAGTCTTTTTCACTTTAACTCCTCCTATGTATTAGCAACTATTACTATCGCATTTTATTATTCTATTTTCTTACCTATAATTTGAGATGGTTAAAATAGAGAACGTTCTCACCGCGATCCATGTACGAACCACCTCTCTCGTATTGCTACAGTACTTACTTATCGTCACAAAACATTTTATTATTTTTCATATGTGTTTAGTATGAATAATATTGTATAAATTTTCTCTTTCATCGAAATCCCCACATTCACACAGTGAATATATTACATAAAAATATTATTCATTTTAAACTAAACAACATACGTAAATATGAAATTTCGTTTTGTTTTCATATATGTTTTGTACTGTAAGGTCATTTAAACACAGCTGTTTATATAACGTAAAGAAGTATTTTCATTCCCTTTATTTTCAAGCTTTCGTGTCCTTATTTCAAAATATAATCCGATTCACTTTATAGATTGAAATATCTACATATCACAACAGAAAACACTACTTGAAAATAACTGATAAAATTATATAAATATAATTTTCGAGCCCATATGCAATTATGCATAGCATATACACAAAAAGGATAGCTTCATTTTCACGAAGCTATCCTTAAAAAATCTTCTTATTTTTTCAAATGATATGGAACTGTCGTAATAACAACATTTCTTTTATAAAGTAAATACGCACGTATGAGTAAACTGGATTGATTATGAAGAATGTTATGCCAACCTTTTTTCGGAATGAACTGTGGTATAACGACCGTAACGCGGTAATTCGATTCACTTGCCTTATATTGCACTGTATCGATGAACTTCGTTAGCGGCTGGATAATACTTCTATAATGAGAATGTAATGTAACAAGCCTAACTTCAGGTTGCCACTTTTTCCATTTCTCTTCAAATTTCTTTTCCTCTTCCCTGTCAAAAGCAACATATACAGCAATAACTTGATCTGCCGAAAGAGCCTTAGCATAGTTCAATGAATTTTCTACTACGTGAGTCATACCAGCTACCGGAACGACGATTACATTTCCCTTAATCGGAACAAGTGGTTCACAAGTTTTTAAACTTAACTGATCACCTACCGCATCATAGTGCTTCTTAATTCTGTGGAATAAGAAGATGATTGCAGGTAAGAAAATAAGTATCGACCAAACTTGTGCAAATTTAGTTAAAAAGAACATGCTCATTACGATAAAACTAATAACTGCACCAATTAAATTAACCGTTAATCTTAAAGCCCATCCTTCAGGTTTTTCCCGAAGCCATTTTAATACCATCCCTGTTTGAGAAAGTGTAAATGGAATAAATACACCTACTGCATATAGTGGAATTAAATGTTCTGTTTGTCCTTGGAAAGCTACAATTAAAATAATCGAAGCAACTCCAAGTATAATAATACCGTTTGAGTAACCTAAACGGTCTCCTCTAATCGTAAACATTCTCGGTATGAATTTATCTTTTGCAAGGTTAACCGCTAATAAAGGAAATGCAGAATAGCCTGTATTAGCAGCGAGAATTAATATTAAAGCTGTTGTACCTTGTATGAAATAGTACATGAAATTACGTCCAAATGTTTGTTCAGCAATTTGAGAAACAACTGTTACTTCTTTACTCGGAGTCACTCCGTAATAATAAGCTAAAAATACAATTCCTGAAAATAACACAGCAAGTAATGCACCCATTGCAAGCAATGTTTTTGCAGCATTGTTTGGCGCAGGATCTTTAAAGTTCGGAATTGCATTTGAAATTGCTTCAACACCTGTTAAAGCAGAACTACCTGATGCAAATGCTCTTAGTAATAAAAATAAACTAATTCCTGCAACTGGTGTTCCAATCGGCGCATGTAAAGTAGGTGAAACATGACCAGTTAAAATATTATATATGCCCACACCAATTAATATAAATAGTGCTAAAACGAATAAATAAACAGGATATGCTAGCACGGAAGCTGATTCCGTTACTCCTCTTAAATTTAATATCGTAATTAATATAACAAATATAACCGCAATAATTACGTTATGTGCATGTAAGCTAGGAAACGCAGAAGTAATTGCATCTGTACCCGCGGACACACTTACCGCAACAGTTAAAATATAGTCAACTAATAAAGATCCTCCAGCAATTAAGCCTGGATTCATCCCTAAATTTTCTTTTGATACAACATACGCTCCCCCGCCATGCGGATAAGCAAAAATAATTTGACGATAAGATAAAATAAGGGCTGTCAATAATACTAATACCCCAACAGCGATCGGAATGGAATACCAATAGGCGATCGCTCCAACACCTGCTAAAGCAATTAAAATTTGCTCTGGACCGTAAGCAACTGATGACAATGCGTCAGAAGATAAAATAGCTAAAGCTTTCGTTTTATTAAGCTTTTGTTCTCCAAGCTCCGTTGATTTTAACGGTCTTCCAATTAAAAATCTTTTAATAGATGAAACCAATGCTGTCCACTCTCCAATAATTTTGTACGAACTTTTCTGCTTGTTACAGCCAGTAAACTATTTCTTCAGAAAACAAAAAATGTCTACAAGCCATAGCGAAATAGACTTGTAGACATTATTTTTTTTGTCGCACAAGCTCCACCTTCCTTCTCAATATAACGCTTACGAGGTTAGCTGTCGGATTCGGGCCTATGAGTAGCCCTACCTTTTTCAAGGATTCACCCCATCGGATTATGTACTAATCCGTAAAAACGGGTCCCCCGTACCATGCGGTTTCAGCGATTTAGAAAATTGAAACTGTGGATTATAATACTCCTTTATTTTCAAAAAGTAAACAAAAATTTTTAATAAGAAAAAAATTAAAATGATTGCGCATAATCCGCTGAGAAATATACATAATGAATACTAAAAAATCCACAAAGGAGACCCATATGTCTAAAGAAAAGAAGCCTATTTTTTCCGATTCATATTTAGATGCAGTAGCAAATGAAATTAATCAGTTATATGGTAAACGTGAACAGGAAATAAATTTGACAGATAGAACGAAAAGAAATAAATGATTTGTCATACAAAAAAATAAAAAAGATAGCAATACACTTATATATTGCTATCTTTTTTATTTTTTCATACATCTAATTCTATTACAGATTTGTTAAAGGTCATCTCTTCATACACCTTTAAATTTTGATATATAGTTCCTAATAATGGTGCCGCTATAGAAAATTTCTCTGCTACATCCAGTAAATATCCTTGCAAGTGCTTCCCTTCAATAAATGAACCCTTTTCCATATCACGCTGCATCGATGACTTCATATCATACGAAATTTTATCAATCGTTTTCATATGTTCCTGGGCAATATTTTCCTTTACTGGAGCTCCTAATACTCTCATGATTTGTACAGATTCCTCAAACACATTACGGATAAAATCACGGCCGCCTTCACTTTCACGAATTGGTCCAATTGGTGCACGCATTAACGTTGTCACACCTGACATTACAGTAATAAATAAATATTTATGCCACATATCTTGCGTAATATTTTCACTTAAAACAAAACTAGACTTCGTACCTGCAAATGCTTTAGAAATATGCTTTACTCTCTCTGAATTTTGAGACTTAATTTCTCCAAACACAAGTCTGTTGGCAGCACTAGTTTGTACAATTTCTCCTTGATCGTTTAACGTCGTCTCGATAAAGCATAAACCGCCAATTACTTTTTCTTCGCCGAATTCTTTTTGTAGTAGTGATAAATGAGCGATACCATTTAACAATGGAATGATTACAGTATTTTCGCCAATAAACGGCTTCAAATCTTGAATAGCCTCGTTTAAGTGATACGCTTTTGTTGAAAATAAAATGACATCAAATGGAGAAGTTCTCTCTTCTTTCGTTATTAATTTCGGTTGGAAGGAAAAATCCCCGTTAACACTTCGGATTACAAGTCCTCTTTCCTCTAATTGTTTTTTCCGTTTACTACGAACAAGAAATGTAACATCTTCTCCCTTTTCGACTAATCTGCCACCAAAAAACCCTCCGACTCCACCAGCGCCTAATACTAAAATCCGCATACAGCATCCCCCTTTTCAAAATACAATTTTACAACTTTTAGTATACATAACATTATACATGTCCTCTGCTAAATAAGCTGAATTTTCACTCTCAATTGAGTATAAAACAGTGGTTATTTTCAAATAAATTTGGGCATGTTGTTTCTATAGCATATATGGAAAGGAAACAATGTAGATGGAGGCAATACAAACAATTGAGGAAAAAGGTGTAGCAACAGCTATATTCCAATTTATATTCCCGTTTTCGTTTAAAACTGGATATGAACAAAATATGTTCCCTTTCTTACAAAAAAACGATTTTCGTCCTTTTCGGCTCGATCATCTCGATGATGAAAATACATATTATGGGGAGTTTAAAGTTTCACATCAAAATATGGAAGCATACTATCTTTCATTTACAAATAAAATTCTCTTTCCTCACTCAGAGCATCAAAAGGGCTTGCAACGTTATTCAAAAGATCTTAACTTAACTGGACATTTAACAACAAACCTTATTTCAATTCCATTCAAGATACACTCTATTGATGTAACACTTTGTCCTTATGAACTTGGCTTCTTAACAATTCGAACAGAAGTAAACACTGCTCCAAACATGACTTTATCTGAAGCAATCGAATTCGCAGATCGCTTCCGTGTACTTGAAACTAAAACTGATACAAATGAGTCTATTTGTATTGAATGTAACGGAAAAAAGTATTCCCAAGTTGAGAAATTCATTTTTGGTTATTTATTTCATGGCGTAACTGATTTCTTTGAAAAGAAGAGATTAAGAAGTTCATACTTTCAAACCTTCCCTTTCTTTGAAGACCAGAGAATGTACGTCCAAACTTTATTGTCACTAAAAGAAGGTATGGAACTTAATGAAGTGGATGTTTATCGTACTTCCAGTCTTTCCGGATTAACAAGTGATGGTAAGCCATATGTGAGTGCAAGTAACCTTCCTTACATTCATAACTATTTAAAAAAACACGCTTACCAGAGATGGGCTCCAAATCGTTATTTCATTATGGAAGAACATATTTTTACATGTGTAACAAATGAAGGAGAACGCGAAATCGATAAACTTGCTAGTCAAATGTACGGAGAATTTTATTACGCTTTATTATTAAACCTATTCCATAAAATTGTTTTATTAAAAATGGCAAACGCCTATGCTGAGCTAAATATTGAACAAGATACTAATGAAATAGAGAAATTAATTTATTCGATTAATTCGTTCACTGCTAATTATTTTTCTTTAGAATTAGTATCTCAATCACAAAGTGAAGATATTTTCTTCCGCTTAAGAAAACTTTTTAATATTGAGGTTTTATACTCGAACGCGAAACAAAATCTTGATAGTTTGTTTAAATATCAAGAAAATGTCGCCTCAAAAAAAGATAGTCTCTTATTATTAATTTTAACGCTCTACTCTGTAGTAGGCCAAATGTTAGGGTTTACTATGATCGATCTTCTAAGAAACACCGATTCAAACAAAATATCGTCACCTCTTGAATTTTTCGCTCTATTAATTGCGATTAGCGGCATTGTCATTTCACTTATTTTAGGGGCTCAAGGGTTATACCAATGGGCTGTGCAGCACAAAAGAAGAAAAGCATGGGTAAAACAAACTGTACTGTCTGCTGTAAAAGAAAAAGAGGATAAAAATTAAAGAAGGTTATTTCCAAATATGTGGTATGCTGCAGTAAATGAAATTTTTATCAGCGATTTTTCAAATATATCGAATTACCGACAAATGACAGAACCGTATAACAAAAAAGGTACTCCAAAATAAAGCTTGGAGTACCTTTTTATTATACGAATTCAGCTTACTTCCCTGCTTCGATTTTCTCTAATGCAGCAGCTACTTGCTCTTCCGTTAATTCATGTTGTATTACGTAGCGGTTACGTGGACTTACACGACATTTATGAGAACATGCACGTAAATATTTCGCTTCGTTTTCTTCAGAACATAAAATTTTCTTATTACATTCTGGATTTGAACAGTTTACATAGCGCTCACATGGTTCACCTGTAAAGTGGTCTTTACCAACGATAACATGTTCTTTTTGATTTACTGGTACAGCGATACGCTCATCAAACACGTAACATTGTCCATCCCAAAGCTCACCTTGTACTTCTGGGTCTTTTCCGTACGTTACAATTCCGCCGTGAAGCTGACTTACATCTTCATAACCTTCACGAACTAACCAACCTGAGAATTTCTCACAACGAATTCCGCCTGTACAATAAGTTAAAATCTTTTTACCTTCAAGTGTTTCTTTGTTTTCTCTAATCCAATCTGGTAATTCACGGAATGATTCAATATCAGGTTTAATCGCACCTTTGAAGTGTCCTAAATCAAATTCATAATCATTTCGTGCATCAATGATAACTGTATCTTCTTGTTTCATTGCCTCATAAAAATCTTTTGGCTCTAAATACTTCCCAGTTATTTCGTGTGGGTTAATGTCATCTTCTAGACGAAGTGTAACTAATTCTGGACGAGGACGTACGTGCATTTTCTTGAATGCATGCCCTTCTTCTTCATCTATTTTAAATACGATACCATCAAAACGTGGATCATTGTTCATTGCTTCCATGTATTTTTCTGTTTGCTCTACAGTTCCAGAACAAGTTCCGTTAATACCTTCTTTTGCTACAAGAATTCTTCCTTTTAATTCAAGTGAATTACAAAATTCTAAATGCTCTGCCGCGAATTCTTCTGGATTTTCAATTGTTGTGTACATGTAATATAGTAATACTCTGTATGGTTTTGTAGTTGCCAATGTATTTCTACCACCTATCTAATTTTTAAAATCATGTATAAGTTAACGTTCATATCAAAACATATATAATAAGAAAATGAATCCCATTTTCTTTTCTTTATACTATTTTCTATCAGTTAACAAAAATAAAAAAACAAGATTACACATCAAAACACTATGGTTATGTTGTAATCCCAATATATTATATATCATACAAATGCAATTCCATCAATTAATATGCTGTATTATCGGCTTTATGTTCACATAAATTTCAAAAACAGCCCTTTAATTCACTATGTTTCCCCATGTCATCACACCATAAACTCCCAATTCATTTTACATTATCACACCATCCATTGCATAAAGGCATATAATTTGCATTAAGGAAACTTTCGTGTTCAAATGAAATTATCACATACCATATTTAAATGTATTGAAATAATGAGTAAGAATAAATACAATAATTTCATCAAGTTAACATTTTAAAGGGGAAAACTACTATGAATAAAGATATAACAAAAGATGAACATCTCCCTTCTGAAAGTACAACTGTACAATCAGCTCACTTAGCTTTAAGTGGAGAAACAAAAGGCTGGAAAAGACTGTTACCATTTTTAGGGCCCGCTTTTATCGCGTCCGTTGCTTATATTGATCCTGGCAACTTTGCTACAAATATCGCAGCTGGTTCACAATATGGATATTTACTATTATGGGTTATATTCGCTTCTAACTTAATGGCTGTATTAATCCAAACTTTATCGGCTAAATTAGGAATTGCTACAGGAAACAATTTACCCGAAATAGCTCGTGAAAACTTTCCAAAGCCTGTGTCTATCGGCTTATGGATACAAGGTGAACTCGTTATTATGGCTACAGATTTAGCTGAATTTATCGGGGCAGCACTCGGATTGTATTTATTATTTGGAATACCTATGTTACCAGCTGCTTTAATTACAGCAGTCGGATCATTTATTATTCTTGAGTTTCAACGCAGAGGATTTCGCTCACTAGAAGCTATTATTACAGGGATGATCTTTATTGTAGTAATAGCATTTGGGATCCAAGTTTTTTATGCAAAACCAGAATTAAGTCCCCTTCTTTCAGGACTATTTATTCCGAAATTCCAAGGTGTAGACAGTATATTACTTGCAGCAGGGATTTTAGGTGCGACAGTTATGCCGCATGCAATATACTTGCATTCTGCATTAACACAACGCCGCGTGGTTGGAACAACTGACGAACAAAAGAAAAAGATTTTTCGTTTCGAATTTATCGATATTATTATTGCAATGGTTATCGCTGGAGCAATTAATGCAAGTATGTTAATTGTAGCAGCTGCACTATTCTTTAAAAACGGTATGCACGTTGAAGATTTAGATGTTGCTTACACTCAATTTACCAACTTAGTAGGTCCTGTATCGGCTGCATTATTTGGGATTGGACTTTTATCAGCAGGTTTATCAAGCTCTTCTGTCGGTACAATGTCAGGTGATATTATTATGCAAGGATTCATTCGCATGCATATTCCGTTATATTTACGTCGATTTATTACAATGATTCCACCACTAGTTATTATCGCTTTAGGTGTAAATCCAACTTACGCTCTCGTTATGAGTCAAGTTGTCTTATCATTTGGTATTGCATTTGCACTAGTGCCACTTATTATGTTTACAAGTAATAAAAAGATTATGGGTGCACTCGTTAACCACCGTATAACAACATTTATCACATGGATAATTGCAGCACTCGTTATCATTTTAAATATTTTCTTACTGTATCAAACGTTTGTAGGGTAATGAAAAAAGGGTATTCCAATTTTAATTTGGAATACCCTTTTTGGATGAAATGATTTTCTTCTACTTACCACTTATGTATGTCCCTCTTTCCGGCATCATGACACCATTTTCAGTTCGAAAGTAAAGTGGCAATCCTTCCGCAAAAAACATATTTACTTTGGACGGATCCTGCCTTTGATGATGAATATGTAAATGCGGCTCACTTGAACTTCCGGAGTTACCGACTTGAGCAAGAACCTCTCCTTCATTTACATGTTGGTCTTCCCTCACTTTAATTGAGCCTTTCTTTAAATGGGCAAGAATCAAAAATGTCCCTGATTCATCTAGTCGTAAATAAATATGATTCCCCGCCATCGACTGAAAATCATCCTCTCCTGGAACTACATCTTTTTCATCATTATTAATAGATACAACTGTTCCAGAAGCTGGTGCCATTACTTCTGCTCCATATATTCCATAATCCTCTAACATACTACTTTTCACTTCAGCAGGCGGCATAAGGATATCATATGCCCACCTTTCATTTGGTTTTATAACGTGATAGTTCGTTTCTAACCGATCACCGCCCCAACCTATCAATGCTCGTTCATTCAAAGGAACACGAACTACTGCTTTAGGACTCATCGATTGTATATCTGCTGGATAAGCAATTCTACCTATATTAGCAAACCAACCGACAGGCCAAGCTCCAATGATAGAAAACAGAATAATTAAAAGTAGCGTTCTATCTACCCGCTTTCTAAAAATGCCGTTCAAAAAAAACATTATTACTGATCCTATTAAGAGAAAAACTGAAATTACACTAAAAGCCTGTATACACCACCAAACAAAGACTGATGTAACACCATTAGCTACATAAATTAAACTCCAACTTATAATTAAAAAAGGAACTATAATTACTAATAAAAATTTCTTCCACATGTCGTATCCCTACTCTCATATCCTTTTTCTCAATGATACAAAGTAAAAATTACGACATATGAAAGAAATACTTACGACTTTCTTACTTTTTTATACTGCGGTAATTTTACAGTAAAAACTGTTTCTTTATCGTTACTACGTACAGTTATATCCCCTTGATGGAGCTGTGCTATACTTTTCGAAATTGCAAGTCCTATTCCTTTCCCACCCGTATGAGAGCTACGTGATTTTTCACTACGATAAAATTTCTCAAAAACGTAAGGAAGGTCCTCTTTCGGAATGCATTGTCCAAAATTTTTAATTTCTACTTCAACATTCATTGTTTTATTGGAAATTCCAATTGCAATTTCCTTTCCATCTTTTCCATACATAATACTATTACCTATTACATTTTCAAATAGTCTCACTATAAGTGCCACATCAACTTCTACATGTAGCACTTCATCACTTTTAATATAAAAGCTCATATTGGCATCATCTAATTGTGGTACAAAGTCAATCATGATTTGTTCAATTAATGCTTTCATATCTATTTCATCTTTATGTAATTCAATCTCTCTATAATTTATTTGACAGTATTCTAATAAATCATCTACTTGATTTTTTAATTCATAACTTTTTCGCTTTAATATACTTACATACTCTTCACATTCTTCTCCATTTGAATGAAGTTTATTTCCTAACAGGTCCGCATAACCTATTAAAGATGTTACTGGCGTTCGTAAGTCATGAGAAATATTACTAATCATTTCATTTTTCATTTCCTGTGATTTTTTTTCATTCTCAATAGACTCTTTTAAACTTTTCGCCATTCTATTAACATTTGCCGCTAGTTCACCAATCTCATCGCTTTTCGAAATAGGTATATGTATTTCAAAATTACCATCACTTATTTTCTTCACGTTCTTATTAATTTGAGATAATCTTTTCATCATCGTTTTTGTCATGAATGCAAAGTATGTTGTAGTAAAAATCAAAAAAACTATAAAATATAAAAATGAATATTTTTCCTCTAACGCAGTAACATGACTATATATATTTCCAATTACAATTTGAAACGCTATTATACTTACAGTTGCTAACAAAATGCTACATATGAATGCAATAAAAAACTTAGCTCTAATGCCTTGTAATGATTTAATCTTCAATTTTATATCCGACTCCCCAAACATTTTGAATAAACTTCGGCTCTTTTGGATTCTCTTCAATTTTATTTCTTAATCTTGCAATATGAACCATTACTGTATTATTACTTTCATAGGCTCTTTCTTTCCAAACGCTCTCATATATTTCTTCAATAGTGAACACACGATTCTTTGCAGCGGCCATTAAGTACAAAATATCATATTCAGTTTTCGTAAGATTCATTGTTTCTCCATATAACATTACTGTTCTCGACACTTCATCTATTTCTAAACCTCTAATATTTATTTTCTTTTCCATTACTTGAACAGCATTTTGGTTGAAATATGTATACCTTCTTAATTGAGCTTTCACTCTTGCGATAAATTCAATTGTACTGAACGGCTTCACAATATAATCATCTGCCCCAGTACTAAATCCAATTACCTTATCTACATCCGATGATTTCGCGCTTAAAAACATAATTGGTAAACTATGTTTCTCTCTAACCCTTCTACAAAGTTCTATACCATCCATTTGAGGCATCATAATATCCAAAATAGCAAGTTGAATACTGTTATTATTTATTATTTCTAAAGCCTCTTCTCCGTTATGAGCACTAAAAACTTTAAAACCTTCTTGCATTAGATTCACTTTTATAAATTGAACAATATCTTGATCATCATCTACAATTAAAATTGAATTTTTCTCCATATACAAACCTCTTTTTGAAATATATTCCACAATCAATTTTATCATAAATTAAAACCTTACTCCCCTCTTGAATAATCTTTATTTTCAGACTAGATTATATAATAACAACACATTCTAGTTTCAAAAGAAATGGAGTGAAAGCATGTTTCCTATATTGAAAACAGACCGACTCATTTTAAGAGAACTTACCGAAGAAGATGCACCGCGTATACTACAATGCTTTTCTAATACTAATGTACTGCGCTATTATGGCCAAAAACCGTTACAAGATGTTGATCAAGTGAAACAAATCATTCATAACTTTAAGCTCAGTTACAATGCAAGAAACGGTATAAAATGGGGAATCGAATTAAAAGACAAGAAAGAACTCATCGGTACCATTGGTTTTCACGATTGGTCTTCTGAGCATAAACGAGCCAATATAAGTTATGCCTTTTTACCTGAACACTGGGGAAAAGGATATGCGACTGAAGCTGTTTCTGAGGTTATATCATACGGTTTCCATACGATTCATTTAAAGCGGATCGGGGCAATTGTATTTCTTGAAAATGAAGCTTCCAATAAAGTACTATTAAAATTAGGCTTTGAAAAAGAAGGCGTTCTAAAAAATTATATGTATCAAGATGATATCCCATATGATACGAATTTTTACGCTTTATTAAAATCGGTTTAATAGAATTCATGTGTAAAAAACCTTACTTTTAAAAAGTAAGGTTTTTTGTATTTATTCATTAGCAATATAAGCATTCTTATAAGTATAAACACCACCAAATTGATGTTTTTCAATCCCTTTTACATACTCCTTTTGTACATACGCTGAGCCAATATGATAAAGCGGCGCCACCGCAGCATCTTCTAATAATACCTGCTCGGCTTCTCGCAACGCTTCCCATCGTTTTTCCCTATCTAGTACAAAATCCGTTTTCGCTTTCTTTATTAATTCATCGTAACGAACATTAGAATAATTCATTTTATTATTCGGATTCCCTGTCGTAAATAACTCTAAATAACTAATTGGGTCTTTATAGTCAGGTCCCCAATTTGCCATAGTTATATCGTAATCACCTGTTTGTTCTAACTGTAATTTTTGCTTAAATGGCTGTTGTTTAATTTGTATCGTTAATCCATGCAAATACTTTTCTAAGTCACCTTTTATATATTCTGCCATACGTTTTGCGTTATCTTGTTCAAATGTTAGAAACTCAAGGTTTACTTCGCCTACTCCAAGTTCTTTTTTCGCTTCTTCCCAAATCTTTTTCGCCTTTTGTAAGTCATATAGAGAAAGATCTCCGTTTTCTTTTCTAAAATCTTTGCCAGTCTCTTCATTTACATGACCAATTGGTACAAGTCCACTTGCAGGTTTTGCTCCGTTATTAATAAAGTGAGCAACGAAATCATCTTTATTTAACGCTAATGAAATAGATTGACGCACCTTTTTATTTGCTAACGCGGTATTTTTTTCATTAAAACGAAGCATAGCAATTCCAGGATCACTCGACATATGTAATTCCTTATTCCCCTTATACTTGTCTACAACTTGCGAATTAATAGGTACCCGGTCCAAATCTCCGGCTTCATATAAATTTACAGCTGTCATTGTATCCTTCACGATATGAAAGTTTATTTCGTCTAGTTTCACTTTCTTTTGATCCCAATATGTAGCATTTTTCTTTAATTGAAACTCTTGTTCATGCTTCCATTTTTCTAATACAAATGGACCGTTATATATGAGATTACTAGGTTCCAATGCATAATTGTTTCCTTGTTCTTTCAAAAATGATTCATGCTGTGGTAAATATATAGGTAATGCTAACAACTGTAAAAAATACGGAATTGGCTGTTCTAGTTCAACTTCTAACTTATAATCATTTATAACCGTAACTCCAAGTTCATCTAGAGACATTGCTCCCTTATTAATCTCTTTCGCATTTTTTACATAAAAGAGCATGGACGCATATTGAGATGCTGTTTCAGGGTTAATTGCACGTTTCCACGCAAACATAAAATCATTTGCTGTTACATTATCCCCATTTGACCATTTTGCATCTTTACGCAAGTCAAATGTATATTTCTTACCATCTTCACTTCTTTTAAACGATTTTGCTATGGCTGGAGTAGGCTGATCTTGATCATTTAATACATATAACCCTTCAAATATATTCTGCATAACGTGCGCTGATGTACCATCTGTTGTTTTCACAGTGTCCAGAGAAGGAATTTCTTCTGATACTGTTACATTTAACACTTGTTTTTTAACCTCTATGTCACTTTTATCCGCTTTATTATTACAAGCTGTTAATAATAAAGATGTAACAAGTGCCATTACCATTAAATGGCTCTTTTTTCGCTTCATGAGTTGTTCTCCTTAAATATAAAATATTATAAAGCGTAATATATTATAGCAGAAATACTAACAGAAAGATGCGACATTCTTTTGAATATTTATTCGTTCGAGAAAAAAGCTATCCTTTTAAAAAAGGATAGCTTTTTCAACTGCCACATAATTATCTATCTTTGTAAACCTCGTTTATAACGACTCGCTTCAAATATAATACGCTCTTCATCTAACGTTTTACATTCGCCATTCCAAACGACACGCTTTCCGTTAATAATTACATCGCTTATATCTTTTCCACTAGCTGCATATACCAGGTGCGATAACACTTCATCTGCTGGTTGTAAATGCGGCTTATTAGATGGGTCAATCGTAATAAAATCAGCACACTTTCCAACCTCAAGTGATCCTGTTTGTTTCATCCCGATTACTTCAGCAGCTCCTTTAGTCGCAAGTGTAAGAGCAGTTTCAACCGGTAAAGCTGTTGCATCTTGGTGAATACCTTTTTGTAGTAAAGTCGCTATACGCATTTCTTCAAACATATCTAAATTGTTGTTTGATGCCACACTATCTGTTGCAATTCCTACTTTCATTCCTGCTTCTAGCATCGCTTTTACATTCGCTATACCAGATCCTAGTTTTAAATTACTATTCGGATTATGTGCTACTCGAACGTCATGTTCTGCTAAAAATGCACGTTCATTTTCATTTAATACTACACCGTGTGCAATAACTGTTGGGCGTTTAAACAACCCGCAGCTCGCTGCATATTCTACTGGACGTTTTCCGTACTGTGCTTCAATATCACGTACTTCACGCTCTGTTTCAGAAAGGTGGATATGAACCATTGTTTGATTTTCTACTGCAATACGAGCGCACTCTTCTAACAGTTCTGTACTACATGTATATGGACTATGTGGTGCAACCATCGTAGTTAACATGCCACTTTCTTTATAATAACGCTTCACATATTTCTCAGCTTCTTCAATCGCTTTCTTTTCATCGTCTTTCGTTCCGAAGCTAAATAAAGTCCTTGAAACAGCAGCTCGCATCCCGCTCCTTGATACCGTTTCCATAATTGCATCTTGATCTACTCCAATTGGATTAAACATGTCAGAGAATGATGTTGTACCACTTTTCACCATTTCAAGTAATCCTAATTCCGTACTAGCAACCGCAAGCTCTGGAGTAAACTGACTTTCCAGTGGCCAAATTCTCGTCTCAAGCCATGGCTGTAATAACATATCATCTCCAATACCTCTTAGGAGACTCATTACAACGTGTGTATGTGTATTTACAAGCCCTGGTAAAACCCACTTTCCTTTCATGTCAATTACTTCATCTACTTCAAAATCATTTGCAAATTCTCCGCTCTTTACATCTATAATTTGATCATTTTCTACAATGATATATCCATTTTCTATCACTTCGTTTTGTTCATTCATCGTTACAATTGTAGCGTTTACATAAGTTGTTTTCAAAAGTATTTCCCCTTTCAACTCTATGAAGTTCCCTTTAATGAAGTTACCACCATTATAGTAACTTATTAAAGATTAAGAGTCAAAAGATAATTTGAATTCTTTCATTATCTTTTCCTTCAAAATGCTATATTGTTTTTCATTTGTATCTGCAAATGCTTCTTCTCGATTTGATTCCACATCCAAATAATTCAATCTTCCATTGAACTGAGTCCCTGTAAAATCAAACCTCTGTCCAACTATACAGATATAAAAATGCCACACCTCCCCTACTTTTGTCTTTTTGATTTTTCCTCCGTATATATCTTGAACGACTAAAGCCGTTACACCACACTATCCCTTTGCCGGATTCTCAATAGTCCACTTTAAACTTGTTTCAATCGACCATGATTTTACTAGTGCTTCATATATCCTTTTTATCTTTACATCATCCATTCTAATCTTCTCCTACTATTAATTGTTTTACACATCATGTTGCAAAAGAGGCAGTAAACGATCCTCAAAAACCGTTGATGGTGTCTCTCCTATTAACTTTGCTCCCATCTTCAAGTAAAACCCTTTTGCATTCGGATCACTATCAATTGTAAAGCTTTTTATTCCTAGTTCCTTTGCTTACTCTATTACAAACTTCCACATTATTTTTCCATACCCCTTTCCTTTGTAACGAGGATGAATGTATAAGAAATCGAGAGCTTTATCGTTATGTAAAAATGAGAAAAACCCAATCTTCGTATTATCGTTTTCTAAAACATATACAAAATTATTTTTTATGTACTCTTCCGTAATTGTTAAATCTTCCTTACAGGCAAGTATGAATTCTTCACTATAATTCCACGTTGCTTTTGAATGTAGTGCGAATTCACTTAATTCATTTGCTTCACTTAATAACGCTTCTCTTATCTTCATGATTCTTTTTCCTCACTTTCAATATGTAAACTACTAAATTGATTCGGAAAGCACTTCAAAAAACCTTTTATTTTCATAAATTAGAAATTACTTTTATAAATCTTTATTATAATCAGTACGATTTTTAACAATTTATTTAAAGAAAAAGAACGCCATCCCTAAAAGTCGGCGTTCTCTTTTTCTAAAATTTAATCTTCAAGCTCACTCATTCGTTTTACTATTTCGTACGATACACACCTATACAGTTTCTACTACCGCTTCAAGCATTGTTCCATTTTTAGCATAGTTCGTATGCCAAGAAAAAGCTTTTTCTAAAATATGAGGAGTTTGTCCACCTCTTGTTTTTGCTTCTTCGTAATAAGCTCGTAGCTGGGCACGATACATTGGATGTACGCAATTCTCAATAATAAGTTCCACTCTTTCTCTTGGCGCAAGTCCCCTTAAGTCAGCATACCCCTGTTCAGTGACGATAACATCTACATCATGTTCAGTATGGTCTACATGAGAAATAAAAGGAACGATGCTTGAAATGTTACCACCTTTCGCAATCGATTTAGTAACAAAGATAGCTAAGCGAGCATTTCTTGCAAAATCACCAGACCCACCAATACCATTCATCATTTTTGTACCTAAAACGTGAGTAGAGTTAACATTTCCGTATATATCTAATTCTAATGCAGTATTAATTGAGATTAATCCAAGGCGACGAATAATTTCAGGATGATTGGAAATCTCTTGTGGACGCATCATTAATTTGTCACGATATTTTTCAAAGTTAGAAAATACTTGTTGCATTTTCTCTTCAGAAAGCGTGATAGAACAACAAGAAGCAAAATTGACTTTTCCAGCATCCATAAGATCAAAAACTGCATCTTGTAAAACCTCGGAATATACTTCTAAATCTTCAAATTCTGAATCTAACATTCCGTGCAATACTGCATTAGCCACTGAACCAATTCCTGATTGTAACGGCGCTAAACGATTTGTTAATCGGCCTACTTTGACTTCTTCTCGAAGGAATTCTATTAAATGCTGTGCCATAATAACAGTTTCTTCATCCGGAGGAACAATTGTCGATGGCGAATCCAATTGATTCGTAAACACAATTCCCTTTACTTTTTCAGGATCAATTTGAATACCAATTGTTCCAATTCGGTCATCTGTTTTCACAAGCGGAATTGGCAGCCTCTCTCCTTGTTTACCTGGTTCATATAGATCATGTAGCCCCTCTAATTGCGCGGATTGAGCCATATTCATTTCAATAATAATAGACTTAGCATTTAAGGAAAACGCTAAGGAATTTCCAATTGAAGTGGTTGGAATAATCATTCCGTCCTCTGTAATCGCAACCGCTTCCAAAATAGCGAAATCTATATCCAGAACGTCAGCGCGGAGTAACTCTGCTGTATGAGACAAATGTTGATCCACAAATAAAAAGTCTCCGTTATTAATTCCTTTTCGCATAGTCGCGTCAGCTTGGAAAGGTAATCTTTTCCCTAAAATTCCTGCCTCAGCAAATAATTTGTCTACATCCGAGCCTAAAGAAGCCCCAGTATAAACATTTACTTTAAAAGATTCATCATTCTTAACTCGGTTTACAAGCGCAAATGGGACTGCTTTTACATCACCTGCACGTGTAAACCCACTTAAGCCTAAAGTCATTCCACTTTGAATCCAGGAAGCTGCTTCCTCAGGTGTAACTACCCGATCTTTTAGACGTTGATCTCTGATTCTATCTAAGTTATTCTCCATATGTAATCCCTCTCTCATTGAATATTCATAATTATTTTACACATTAACACTATCAAAATAGGGATTTTAGTATACAATGCCGAAAATTCAGACAGAACAGCAAATCTAGGTTCTAAAGCAGAAAAACTTAGAATCCTAGAAGCTTACGGAAATAACTAGCGTACGATTGACTAACTGGTACTCTCTCACCATTATCCATTGAAAGTACAAAAGTAGAATGGGTATCAGGATAAATCGCTTTAATATGATTAACATTTACAATAAACGAACGATGACATCTAATAAATGAATCTTTCGGAAGCAAGTATTCGAATTCTTGCAGAGAGTATTTATGTGTTCCTGATAACTCTTCTGAATTCACATACGTCTTTTTATCTTTAGCCTCTAAATACATAACCTTTGAAAAAGGAACCGGAATCCAGCCGTCTGTTGTTTTTAAAGTAACAACTGACTTTCCATCCGTTAAAGCTGGATAAATTGCCGTTACGCACCCTTCAAGCTTTCCATTGTTTGAAAATGGTACAGCCATTCCATGATAAGGAATACCAAAAACATCCCGATTAATAAACTCAGAGGTTTTTTGGTTCATCACCATCGCTTTATGAGCAATCGTTCCTTCCTTTATAGGATCCCCGACACTAATCTTTAAATCAATTCGTTTACTTGGCCGATAGTAAATATATTCTTTCGTATTTGAAACAGCAATTGAAATTTCATCTGAAAATAATTCCCCAACAACATCTAGTAATAAACCTAACGTTCTATCTTCCATTCTATTAACACCTCATTCACTATTATACTACTATTATGAACAGGCATCTGTTGCTTTATAAAAAGGTTGAGTAGAAATTATTCTTAACATCTTGAAAATTTATTTCTACATATTCTTTATTTACAAATTCACTCATAACCATACCTCCAGTTTTTCAAAAAACCTCACTTCAGCATGAAGTGAGGTTTTTTCTTATCCATTATGCGCATCTAACCACGAAATTAAATCTTTAAATACTTCATCCTTATTTACTTCATGAAACATTTCATGTCTACCATTTTCATATAAACGTAGTGTCACGTCTTTCATACCACATTTTTTATAGTTTTCATATACTTCTATTACACCTTTCCCCATATCGCCAACAGGATCACGATCACCAGAGAATATATGTATTGGAAGATTTTTTGGCGTCTTCTTGTATTCTTCTAGTTTATTTACTTCTAATACTCCAGAAAATAATTCTCGGTAAAAACTCGTCGTACAAATGAAACCACATAACGGATCCGCAATATATTTATCAACTTGATTATTATCTGAAGATAACCAATCAAATTTTGTACGATTTGGCTTAAAGTTCGAATTGAAGTTTCCGAAAGATAAAAAATTTAACATTGGACTTTTCGTTTTTTCCCCGCGTAATTTCATCTCAATTGTCGCTACTTTATGACCGATACTTCCTAAAATCCCTGGATTTCCACCAGTTCCTGAAATAAGGAATCCATCATATAATTCACCTTTCAGTTGTACAGCACGTCTTGATAAAAAAGAACCCATACTATGTCCAAGTAAAAATAACGGGCATGTCTGCTCTTTTCTTATCGTTTCTGATACAAAAATAACATCAGAAACAGCCTCATTCCAACCTACATTTGGTTTAAAATGACCATAATCTTCTTCTCTTTTCACTGTTTTCCCATGACCTTTATGATCATGTGCATAAACACCATACCCTGCTTTTAATAACGCAGCAATAAAGTCTGTATAAACACCTGCATGTTCTGTCATACCATGTGCAATTTGAATAATTCCTCGCGGATCTCTTTCTGGTAGCCACTTACGTAAATAAATTTCCGATCCATCCAATGCCGTAACGAAACTTTCCTGTACGTTCATTTCGTCAGCCCCCAACTCTATTATGTATATCAAAAAATGAATATCCATTCATTATTCTTATTATGTATTATATGCAATTGCTTTCATTATGACAAATGCCGCACTTTTCCAATTAGCTCAATAACTATTATGTTGACGAATTTGAAATAAGATTATATAGTTACTTACATAAAGTAATTATTATATTTTTTGGGAGGTTTCTATTATGATGCCATCATTATTTTTAGCACACGGATCACCGATGCTTGCTATTCAAGATACAGACTATACAAGGTTTTTAAAAACACTTGGAGCAACATATAAACCGAAAGCGATTATTATTTTCACTGCTCATTGGGAAAGTGAAGCATTAACGATTTCTTCATCAGATAACGAATATGAAACAATTTATGATTTTGGAGGTTTTCCTCCTGAGTTATACGAAATCAAATATCGTGCGAAAGGTTCTTCTAACATTGCATCTATGTTAGAAACAAAATTTAAAAACAAAGGTATTCCAGTCCATCATAATATGACGAGAGGTTTAGATCATGGCTCATGGACTCTTCTGCACCGCATGTATCCAGAAGCAAATATTCCTGTCGTCCAAATTTCAGTCAATCCATTCCTTCCTGCAAAAGAGCAATTTAAGATTGGAGAAGCACTTAAAGGGCTTGGACAAGAAGATATTTTAATAATCGGTAGCGGTGTTACTGTTCATAACTTACGAGCTTTGAAATGGAATCAAACGACACCCGAACAATGGGCAATTGAATTTGATGATTGGATTATTAAACATATGCAGACTACTGATAAAGATGCATTATTTAATTGGGAGAACAATGCCCCTCATGCACAATTAGCAGTACCAAGAGCAGAGCATTTTGTTCCTTTATTTATCGCTATGGGAAGCGGTGAAAATAACGGTGAAGTCATTCACCGCAGTTATGAGATGGGTACATTAAGTTATCTTTGTCTTCAATTTTAAAGAAAAGGATGAAGCAATCGTTGCTTCATCCTCTTCTTTTTCATTCACTTAGTTAACTAACTTCCAAATGTCGTTTCTCTGATACCTCTTCGTTCTTATTATGAAAATAAACCCAAATGCACGCAATAAATAATAGTGATGATGTAGAGAAGAAAACATATTGGAAGCCCGCATGTGCTGCAATTTGTCCACCAAGTACTGGTCCAATCATATTTCCTAAAAACTGAAACGATTGATTATATCCAAATATTCGTCCCGTTACATGGGTTGGTGTATGTTGTTTTAGTAGAGTTTGTACGGAAGGTAATAATCCTGCTTGTGCGATACCTAATAAAAATCGAAGAATTAATAGTTGCCAAGCTGAGGTTACAAATGCTTGCGGGATAAAAATAATTCCTGCAGCAAACAACGCTACAACTAACGTTTTTTGAGGACCAATTTGATCTGATAATCTACCTAGCTTAGGAGCTGCCATAATAATAGCTAAACCTGTCGCAGACATGACTGCACCTGCAATCATTTCAATATGAGCTGTTCCTGGGCCTTCTAAATTCTTTACATACAATGTAATAATAGGTTGAATTGACATGTTCGCAAGTTGAATAATAAATGTTGTTACAAATAAACTAATAATTAAATGCTTTGATGGAACCATCGTCCATACTTTTTTCGGTTGTACTTTTTTTGCTTGAGCGGAGTGATTCTCTTCATGTAGGAAGAAAAAAACGATGAGAAAAGAAAGGAATAAAAAAGCTCCTGTAACAAGAAAAACATGGCGCATTCCAATTAACTCAGACAAATATCCTCCAAGTAAAGGGCCAAGTAAAGAACCGCTCACGCCCCCAGTTGAAATTGTGGAAATTGCCCAACCTGAATGCTCTTTCGGAGTTTCTGCTGCAATAAATGTCATCGCCGTTGAAAGGAAACCAGATACCGCTCCCATCAAAAATCTTAGTGCGACTAGTTGATACACGTCCGTTACAAACCCCATAAGCGTCATAATAATCGCCATACCAAGGCTCGCACGAATAAGCATCAATTTCCGTCCATGTATATCACCAAGCTTTCCCCATATTGGTGATACGATCGCACCCATTAAAAATGTTACACCAAATGTAAGTCCCGACCACTGTGCAATACTTGAAGTGCCAGTTACTCCTAATTCCTCAATATAAAAAGATAAAAAAGGAATTACTAAACTCATACCGGCTGCAGTGGTAAAACAACCTAGCCAACAAATCATCAAATTTCGTTTCCAGCTGGCCATTTTCACACCTTCTTTCTTTAGATACCCATTCTACACCCTTTCTTGTAAAAAGTTTAGTAATTTGCTTTATTTGTAAAATCCACTACAAAACCCGCTATTTTCTAGTGAAAATCACTACATCTCTACATTATTTTCATAAAAAAACCAACTCCCATATATGGAGTTGGTTAATTACTCTCTACCGGTATTAAACGTGCATTACAACATCGCTCATAAAACTCAACCGGACCTGCTTGTCCAATAATTGCGTATTCATATCCTTCTTTCTTCATACTATGTAAACAACGATATAACAATTGCTTCCCTACACCATTCACACGATTTTTTTTCGCTGTGCCCATTGGACCAAACAATCCCTTCTTTCCTCTCACTACATCATAACAAGCGAAACCTACTATCACTTCTTCTTGTTCTGCTATATAAATAGGTAAATTATCTTTATATGTACGAAATCCATACTCTATTGAATGTAACCAACGTTCACCAAATTCCTCTTTAACAAAACTTGCTAATTTTTCAAAATCAGAAGGGCTAGCCTTTCTAACAGTACAAATTAAGTGATTATAAGTAGGAACAAAACATTTTAGATCGACCGCTAAATCTCTTGGCTCAGCTATAATACGTAATATATCTTTTTTTATTTGTACATTTCCAATAAACGTATCTACATGAAATAGTGCATATATAACATGTCCTTCATTCATTATTACTTGCTGGAAACGTTCCATACGTTTCTTCGCTATTTGTAAAATTTCTAGCACCTTATAAGATACCTTATATTGTCCTATTTTTTCATACTCTTGATACGGTGAGTCGTATTGTTTTCGTATTGAAAGTTTTTCTGAAAACTCTATCCCCACTTTACGGAACAAATACATATACAACTCGCTACAAACTCCAGTACCTTCTTTACACATACCGATAAACAGATGAGCTGGTTGAATGATATTACTTTCTGCCTCTTCTGCTGCAATCTTCAATATGTTATGAACACGTTTTGTAAATTTATACTCCTCCATATGTATCTCCATCCCCTATTACTTTACTAGTAAACCGTAACCATAAATAAGTGAAACGATTATTCCAACTACCAATATACCTGGCAATAAATTTGCCACCTTAATTTTAATAACACCAAGTAAGTTCAATCCAATAGCGGCTATCATAATACCACCTGTAGCTGTCATTTCCACTATAAATTGATTCATTAATTCTTTCGGGACCAAACTATTAATTTGTGTTGCAAAAACCGCAATCCCTCCTTCGTATAAAATAACTGGAATCGCCGAAAATACTACACCAATTCCTAAAGTTGTCGTTAATATAATAGAAATAAATCCATCGATAATCGCCTTTGTAAATAAAATATCATGATTGCCACGAATCCCGCTGTCGAGTGCACCAAGTATGCCCATCGCACCTATTGCAAAAATTAAAGTAGCAGTTACAAAGCCTTCTGATATGCTCCCTTTCCCTTTTGATCCAACTTTATTTTCTAGCCAATCCCCTAAATGTTTTAACTTTCTCTCTAATTGTAGCCATTCCCCGATGACGGTACCAATCACTAAACTTAGTATGACAACAAGAAAATTTTCACTTTTCAATGCCATTTGAAGCCCAAGTACAGTAACCGCTAAACCGATTGCATGCATAATTGTTCCCTTCATACTTTCTGGAATCCTACTAAATAATTTACCTAGTAAAGTACCAAATATAATACAAATCCCATTTACAACTGCTCCTAATATAACCATTTCTTATTCTTCACCCTTCGAATTCTTTATTTCTATATTTTGGTTTATACATTGATTTACAGGTTATCTATATGTTAACTTAATATTAAGAATATTAACAAATGTTTTCCACAACATAAACCGCAATTTTTTTTGTAGTAATACATAATGTGAAACTTTAATTAACGTGAGTTTTATTGCCCACAAATTGCGGTATAAATTCAAAAGGGACGGTATTTATGAAAACTTTACTAAAACGATTTCTGTTAATAGCCTTTTGCATTACACCAATTGTTTTATTAATTAACTACTCTTTTACTTCAAAAGCGAAAGACAAACCCGATTTGCAAAACAAATCTAGTAAAACCGCTTCAACAAGTGAAAAGAAAATAGAAGACCCGGAAATTACACTCACTTTCTCTGGTGATACAATGTTCGATTGGCAATTACGTCCTGTAATCGAAAAAAATGGGGCTGATTATCCATTCCAACATGTAAAAGAAGAAATAACAAAAGCTGATATTTCTTTCGTTAATTTAGAGTCAGCATTTACAACGAGAGAAAAGAAAGCTCCTGGACAACTGTTTTGGATTAAAAGTGATCCATCCACGCTACAAGCTATAAAAAACACTGGATATGACATCGTAAATATCGGAAATAACCATACACTTGATTATGGGCAAGATGGATTATTAGACACGATTTCTCACGTAGAAAAATTAAAATTCCCTTATATCGGAGCCGGAAAAAATGCAAAAGATGCATATACAGCACGAGAAATGACTGTAAAAGGGAAAAAGTTCAAATTTCTTTCCTTCGTTCGATTTATGCCTGATACGAACTGGGTAGCTGGTAACAATAAACCTGGTGTTGCAAACGGATATGATTTAAATCTCGTAACAAAAACAATTAAAGAGCAAAAACAAGATGCAGACTATTTAATCGTCTATATGCATTGGGGCGTTGAAAAATCAAATCGTCCAGTAGAATACCAAAAACAATATGTACCTAAAATGGTTGAAGCAGGAGCTGACGCGATTGTCGGGAGTCACCCGCATTGGTTACAAGGATTTGAGTATTATAATAAAGTTCCTATCGCTTATTCATTAGGTAACTTTTTATTCCCAAGTTATGTGAGTGGGAAAAGCGCCGAAACTGGCGTATTAACTTTAACTTTTAAAGGAAAGGATGTACAAATGTCATTCAATCCTTACATCATTCGTAACAACCAAGTTTCCCCTGTAAATGAGGAAGAAAAGAAAAAAGCTCTTCAATATTTACAAACAATTTCAACTGATGTAGAAATTGATGCTACAGGGAAAATAAAAAACAAACGAAACTAGACAGCTCAAGATCTATTTCTCTGTAACATACATTACAGAATAGGTAATGAACATGCTGAAAGACTTATTAGAAAATGTAAGTTTGTTAGAGAATATTTATAAAATATCTATAGCCGTTCTACTTTTATGTTCAATTTTCTCTGTTAGACTTCTAAAAAAAATAAAACGCGAACGAAAACTTACTACCTTTGAATTTACTATGTATGTAATCATTCGTATTGCGATACTCTTTTGGTTAACTAGCTTTATCCTTCTTGAATATGGAAAATATTTAGTTTAACTATAAAAAGATAGATACAAGTAGCGTTTCTACTGCTTATATCTATCTTTTTTATTTCTAGTAAAACCGTATGTTATCCCTTTCCTTCTATTAAATAAGTAAATCAAACAAGATGGGATTTTTATTAAGCTCCATAAATTGAATATTATTTTCTTTAAAGCGAGTAATTAATTGCTCATAATCTTCTTTATGTTTCAACTCTACGCCGACTAACGCTGGACCATTTTCTTTATTATGTTTCTTAATGTATTCAAAGCGCGTAATATCATCTTCTGGTCCTAATCCTTTATCAAGAAATTCTCTTAGCGCACCTGAACGTTGCGGGAATTCAATAATGAAGTAATGTTTTAATCCTTCGTAAATGAGCGAACGTTCTTTCATTTCTTGCATTCTATCAATATCGTTATTTCCACCACTTAGCGTGCATACAACTGTTTTACCCTTTATTTCATCTCTATATAAATCAAGCGCTGCAATAGATAGTGCACCAGCCGGTTCAGCTACAATTGCATTTTTCTTATACAGTTCTAAAATCGTCGTACAAACTTTTCCCTCTGGTACTAAAACAATGTCATCAATTACATCTTTACAAGTTTCAAATGTTAACTTTCCTACTTTTTTAACAGCTGCCCCATCAACAAAACTATCTATTTTCTCTAATGCGACATTTTCATTTTGAAGAAAAGCCTCTTTCATAGATGCAGCTCCCATCGGCTCTACACCAATAACCTTTGTAGCAGGACTAACACCTTTCACATATGTACCAACACCTGATGCTAACCCACCACCGCCGATTGCCGTAAAGATATAGTCAACCGATTTCTCCATATCATGCATAATTTCAACTGCAACTGTCCCTTGACCAGCAACTACATACGGATCATCAAACGGATGAACGAACGTCATTCTATTTTCTTCACAATAGCGCTGCGCTTCTTGGAAAGAGCTATCAAATGTATCACCAACTAATACGATTTCCGCAAAATCACCACCGAAAAATTGTACTTGTGATACTTTTTGTTTAGGTGTTGTCGTCGGCATGAAGATTTTTGACGCAATCTTCAATAAATTACACGTATAAGCAACTCCTTGCGCATGATTACCAGCGCTCGCGCATACAACACCGTTTTGTAATTGTTCTTTTGATAAACTTTGAATTAAATTGTACGCACCACGAATTTTGAAAGAGCGAATCAATTGTAAGTCTTCTCGTTTTACATAAACGTCACAATCATATTTCTCAGATAAAACTGTATCACGTTGTAACGGTGTTTTAATAACGATATCTTTCATGCAATTATGAGCCATTAAGATATCTTCAATTTTCACTCTCTCCTTTACCTTCTGCACCATTATATATCATCCTTATCTCTTTTAAATTGGCTCAATCAAAATCCGGGATTTTTAGAACTGCACCTGTATTCGCCGATGTTACCATCTGTGCATAACGTCCAAGCCAGCCAGTTTTCACTTTCGCTTCTGGTCGTTTCCATTCTTTTTTACGCTTATCTAATTCTTCATCACTAACTCTTACTTCTAGCAAGCGTTCTTCAACATCAATACATACAATATCCCCTTGTTCAAGAAGTGCAATCGTTCCACCCGCAGCTGCTTCTGGTGAAATATGTCCTACTGAAATACCACGTGAAGCACCCGAGAAACGACCATCCGTTAATAGCGCAACATCTGCACCTAATCCCATTCCAGCAATCGCTGAAGTTGGCGCTAACATCTCTGGCATACCAGGGCCACCTCTTGGTCCTTCATAGCGAATAACAACTACATCGCCTTTCTTCACTTTTCCAAGCATAATGCCCGCAAGCGCCTCATCTTGTGAATTAAAAATAACGCAAGGTCCTTCAAAACGCTTTACCTCTGTTGCACCGCTTTTAATAACCGCTCCATCTTTCGCAAGGTTTCCTTTTAATATACGTAATCCCCCTTCTTCACTATGAGGGTTTTCGAGAGAATGAATAACTTCCTTATCTTTAATCTCTGCATGAGCAATGTTTTCTCTTAACGTCTGCCCGGTAGCCGTTATTCGGTCTAGATGAAGCACCCCTTCTTTTCGGCTTATCTCTTTCAAAATTGCACTAATCCCGCCCGCTCGATCAATATCTTCCATGTGCCAATTGGAAGCAGGGCTTACTTTACATAAATGTGGTACACGTCTTGAAACGGCATCAATGCGATTCATATCGTAATCTAAACCCGCTTCTTGTGCGAGAGCTAATGTGTGCAATACTGTATTCGTTGATCCACCCATTGCCATATCAAGCGCGAACGCATCATCAATCGCTTCTTCCGTTACGATGTCTCTTGGTTTAATATCTCTTTCAATTAAAATTTTTAATTTCTCTGCTGCTTGTTTAATTAACTCTTCACGTCTTGGATCAATTGCTAAAATACTCCCGTTACCAGGAAGAGCTAAACCTAACACTTCACATAAACAGTTCATAGAGTTCGCCGTAAACATTCCGGAACAAGAACCACAAGATGGACAGCCATGATCTTCAATATCCTTTAATTCTTCTTCTGAAATTTTCCCAGATTGATAAGCTCCTACTCCTTCAAAAACAGAACTTAAATCGACAACTTCTCCTTTAGATGTTTTTCCTGCTGCCATCGGGCCGCCTGAAACAAACACAGTCGGAATGTTAATACGTAGTGCAGCCATCATCATACCAGGTGTAATTTTGTCACAATTTGGGATACAAATCATGCCGTCAAACCAGTGTGCATTTACAACCGTTTCTACTGAATCTGCAATAATTTCACGACTCGGAAGAGAATAACGCATACCGATATGTCCCATCGCAATACCATCGTCAACTCCAATCGTATTGAATTCGAATGGTACCATACCTGCCGCGCGAACTGCCTCTTTTACAAGTTTCCCAAACTCGTTCAAGTGCTTATGCCCTGGAATAATTTCAATAAAAGAATTACAAATCGCTATGAAAGGTTTATCAAAATCTTCATCTTTCAAACCAGTTGCTTTTAATAAACTACGGTGCGGCGCTTTATCAAAACCTTTTTTAATCATGTCACTTCTCATCTTGTCAAATCCCCTCTTACGTATTTTTCACTTACAATCACTTACTCTATTTTTTCACTAATTCTTTCGGTGCATGAATCCAGCTCATCATTTCACGAAGCTCTGCCCCTACTTTTTCTAACTGATGATTTCGCTCTGCTTTTTTCATCGCATTATACGTTGGACGCCCTGCTTGATTTTCTAAAATCCATTTCTTCGCAAATTCACCTTGCTGAATTTCTGTCAAAACACGCTTCATTTCCTTCTTCGTTTCATCTGTAACAATTCTCGATCCTGTTACATAATCTCCGAACTCTGCCGTATCTGAAATAGAATGGCGCATATTCGTTAAACCGCCTTCGTACATTAAATCAACAATTAACTTTAATTCATGCAAACATTCAAAGTATGCAATTTCAGGTCGATATCCACCTTCTGTTAATGTTTCAAAACCAGCTTTCACAAGCGCAGTTACCCCGCCGCAAAGCACTGCTTGCTCTCCGAATAAATCCGTCTCTGTTTCTTCTTGGAATGTCGTTTCAATTACGCCTGCACGTGTACAGCCTACACCTTTTGCATACGCAAGAGCTAAACTTAATGCTGTTCCTGTTGCATCTTGATGTACTGCCACTAATGCCAGAACACCATTTCCTTCTTGAAATACACGACGAACGAGGTGACCTGGACTTTTTGGCGCGACCATCGCTACATCTACGTAACTTGGCGGGTTAATTTGTCCGAAGTGAATATTAAATCCATGTGAGAAAAGTAACATGTGTCCTTCACGAAGATTCTCTTCTACCTCTGCTTTATACACATAAGCTTGCTGTTCATCTGGCAATAACATTTGTACAACTTGTGCGGTTCGAACCGCTTCTGAAACAGACATTACTTCAAATCCATCTGCTTTCGCTACTTCATACGACTTACCAGGACGAACACCAACTACAACTTCTACACCAGAATCACGTAAATTTTGTGCTTGCGCATGACCTTGTGATCCATAACCAACTACTGCAACAGTTTTTCCTTGTAATAACTCTACATTTGCATCTTTCTCATAATATGTTTTCATATTCCATACACTCCTTATAATTTATTTACTTGCAGTACATCAATTAATTTTTTCAACTGACTAACAAGTAATGTCGCTTCATTTTCAGTACAAACTGCTGTGAGTTTCATTTCAGAAACACCACTTGTATCTCTTTCATTTAAATGTAAAGAAGAAATATAATAACCACGCCGAGCAAAAATCCCACTTATACGTAATAAGACGCTTGGCTCGTTATGAATAACGAGTGAAAAAGTATGACTCATTCTTCCCACCTCTTCATAATCATTTCGTTATTCCCTTTGTTTGGCGGAACCATCGGAAATACGTTTTCACCTTCTTCTACACAAAAATCAACTACGGCAGGACCTTCATGAGCAAATGCTTCTAACATCACTTGTTTCGCCTCTGTTGAATTTGTCGCTCTTAATCCCTTCACTCCATAAGCTTCTGCCACTTTCACAAAATCTGGCGATCCAATTTTTGATTCTGATAAACGATTTTCATAAAACATTTCTTGCCATTGCCTTACCATCCCTAAAAATTTGTTATTTATGATAAATACTTTTACAGGGATGTTATTTTCAGCAATTGTTTGTAGTTCTTGAATGTTCATTTGAAAAGAAGCATCACCTGCAATACAAATGACAAGTTCTTCTTTTTTAGCTAGCTGAGCACCAATTGCTGCTGGAAAACCAAACCCCATCGTTCCTAATCCTCCAGAGGTAAGGAACGTCCGAGGTTTTCTTGCTTTATAGAAGTGAGCAGCCCACATTTGATGCTGTCCTACTTCTGTTGTGACAATCGCTTCACCATTCGTTAATTCACTTACTAAGTTGATCACATGCTGTGGTTTTAACTCAGATTCTTTTTGCTTATAAGAAAGTGGATATTCTTCTTTCCATGCCTTTACTTTCTGAAGCCATTCGTCTGTTTGTGTATAAATAGACATATGTAACAACATGTGTAACGCTTTTTTCACATCACCAACAATGGGATGCTCTACAGTTACATTTTTATGAAACTCAGAAGGATCAATATCAATATGTACTTTTTTCGAGTGCGGAGAAAAAAGTTCTAATTTTCCTGTTACACGATCATCGAAGCGAACACCTAATGCAAGTAGTAAATCACATTCTGTTACCGCCATATTAGCAGCGTATGTCCCATGCATACCAAGCATCCCTAAAAACAATGGATCTCCCGGTGGATATGCACCAAGTCCCATTAAAGTTGAAACGACTGGAATACGGTTCTCCCTTGCGAATTCAAAAAGTTCATCGGATCCACCTGAATGAATGACACCTCCCCCAATATAAAGAAGCGGACGCTTTGATTTTGAAATTGCTTTAGCTACCTCTCTAAGTTTCATGCTGTCTGGTACAAGTTCTGGTTTGTACCCCGGAATATCAACTTCTTCATTAAAGAAACTGGTGACTTTTGCATTTTGAACATCTTTTGGAATATCGATTAATACTGGTCCCGGGCGTCCGCTTTCGGCGATGTAAAAAGCTTCTTGCACAATTCGTGATACATGATTTACATCACGAACTTGGTAATTATGCTTCGTAACAGGTACTGTAATTCCGACAACATCCGCTTCTTGAAATCCATCTTTACCAATTAAAGGCGTTGCAACTTGGCCGGTAATGACAACTAAAGGAATCGAATCCATATAAGCGTCTGCTAAGCCGGTAACTAAATTTGTCGCCCCTGGGCCAGAGGTAGCAAAGACTACCCCGACCTTTCCAGAAGCTCTCGCATATCCTTCAGCCGCATGAATGGCAGCTTGTTCATGACGAGTTAAAACATGTTTCAAACCACTTTCGTATAACGCATTGTATACTGGTAAGATCGCTCCGCCTGGATAGCCGAAAACGGTCGTTACACCCAATTTCTTCAAACATTGAATCACGTGCCCAGCGCCTGTCATTTCTTCACACTGTAACTTCTCATACGCTGTATACTGCTGCTTCATTTCAATTAACTCCTCTCCTTATTTATGCTAAGCTTTCCGTCAGCCCGGGAACACGTACTCCTCTTTCTCTCGTTAATTTTTTAAATTCTTCGGTCAATTGTTTCGTTACACTTCCTGGTTTCCCATCTCCAATTTCTCTCGAATCAACTTTTACAACTGGAATTAACTCCGCTGCTGTTCCTGTTAAAAATACTTCATCCGCTACATATACATCATGGCGAGTGAATGGTCTTTCCTCACATGGAATACTCAGTCGTTCACATAGCTCGATAACACTATTTCTCGTAATACCTTCTAATGCTCCTAAATAGGATGGTGGGGTTAATACTTTTCCATCTTTCACAACGAAAACATTATCGCCAGAACCTTCACAAACATATCCTTGTTGATTTAACATAAGAGCCTCTAACACTCCTGCTTGTGCCGCTTCAATTTTTACAAGTACGTTATTTAAGTAGTTCATTGACTTAATGCGTGGATCTAATGCATCTGGCGTATTACGTCTTGATGCAACAGATACAACGCTTAATCCATTATCGTAAAATTCCTGAGGGAATAACTTTAATTGTTCTGCAATGATAATAACGCTCGGTTTCACACAACTTCTAGGGTCGAGCCCTAAGTCACCTTTTCCTCGTGAAACAATTAAACGAATGTAAGCATCCGCATACTCATTTTTTTGCAACGTTTGTAAAACTGCTTCTTCCATTTCGTCAACTGTCAGTGGGACTGTAAGTAAAATAGATTTTGCCGATTCATATAATCGTTTTACATGTTCTTTTAAACAAAATACATTTCCTCCGTAACTACGAATCCCTTCAAATACACCGTCTCCGTATAAAAAGCCGTGATCATATACTGAAACAACTGCCTTTTCTTTTTCTACAAATTCCCCATTCATGTAAATGTACTGGTTTCCCATCTCACATCGCTCCTCTTTTTTTCTCTATTTTTTGCAATCTATTTCTACATCGATTGCTGAGATGAGTATTTTTTACAGAATATTCAGTATATAAATATTAAAAATATACTCGTCTCAACAATCGATTACTTACATACTTGTAGCAATCCATTGCTGAGACGAGGGAATCGTGGTACCACTCAGCTTCCTTACACTTCTCACGAAATATAAGCTCTGCAAGTCCAATTAGACTTTTGTTTTTCTATCGGGAACAAACCCGCTACTTTTTACTAATTTTCAAAAGTAGTGCTCCGAGGTGATTTTCAATGAGTGCATTGTTACCACCCTCACAGCCTCGGGGCAGCTCTCTGAAACAATCTTTATCATTTACTCTCCTCTTCCACGCATTCTCTTATTCTATTTTCTAAAATAAAAACTCTCGCCTCAGCAATCAACTACTACAATTTAGTAGCTTTGATTGCTGAGGCGAGAGTTTCGCGTTACCACTCAGCTTCCTTATACTTCTCGCGAAATATAAGCTTCGTAGGTCCAATTAGACCCCCGTCCTTTTACCGGAGACGATGCCGCCGCCCTCTACTCAGTTTCCCTTTCGCAAGCGATGCTCCGAGGTGATCTTCAATGATTTGATTGTTACTACTCTCGCAGCCTTGGAGTAGCTCTCTGAAACGATCATAATCATCTACTTTCCTCTTCTTTGCATATACAACATATAAAGTTAGAAAATTTTTAATTAACTTTTATTTGTTACACGTATTATAGGACGTTGTTCTTTTCTTTGTCAACATGTTTTTTCAAAAAAAATCTAAATTCATTCTATTTATTTTTTCTCAAATCAAAATTGGAATGAATTACTTACATACACTCATATATTGCTTAAGTATGTTTGCACTACTACATAAAGAAAAATTTATGAGGAGATGAGAAAACTATGTTAAAAGGGAAAGTAGCGTTAGTTACAGGAGCAAGCCGAGGAATTGGACGAGCGATCGCTAAACGTTTAGCAAATGACGGTGCATTGGTTGCTGTTCATTACGGTAATCGAAAAGATGACGCTGAAGAAACTGTTCATGAAATTCAATCAAATGGTGGCCAAGCTTTTTCTATCGGCGCAAATTTAGAATCCTTACATGGTGTAGAAAACCTTTATAAAGCTTTAGATACTGAATTACAAAAGCGCACTGGTGAAACACAATTTGATATTTTAATAAACAATGCTGGCATTGGTCCTGGTGCTTTTATTGAAGAAACGACTGAACAATTTTTTGATAGAATGTTTTCAGTAAATGCAAAAGCACCATTCTTTATCATTCAACAAGCACTGCCACGTTTACGTGACAATAGCCGAATTATTAATATTTCATCCGCTGCGACCCGCATTTCTTTACCTGATTTTGTTGCATATAGTATGACGAAAGGCGCTATTAATACAATGACTTTTACACTAGCAAAACAGCTTGGAGCACGAGGAATAACGGTGAATGCAATACTTCCAGGATTTATTAAAACAGATATGAATGCAGAACTCTTGAGCGACCCGATGATGAAGCAGTACGCTACTACTATTTCCGCTTTCAATCGCTTAGGTGAAGTAGAAGACATTGCCGATACTGCTGCATTTCTTGCTTCTCCAGACAGCCGCTGGGTTACTGGACAATTAATTGATGTGAGCGGAGGATCTTGTTTATAAAAAACATATATTTTCAAATCTTTTTTATTGCGCAATAAAACAATTTATATAATACTATATAAAACATATACATTTAGGAGGATTACAGCAATGTCCGAAAAAACATACGAACTCGCAACCTTCGCAGGCGGTTGCTTTTGGTGCATGGTAAAACCATTTGATGAACTTCCTGGTATTCATAAAGTACTTTCTGGCTATGCAGGAGGTCATGTAGAAAACCCAACATATGAACAAGTAAAAACCGGAACATCTGGACATTTAGAAGTTGTTCAAATTACATTCGATCCTTCTATTTTTCCTTATCAGAAATTACTAGACTTATATTGGCCACAAATCGATCCAACTGATGATGGCGGACAATTCTTTGACCGTGGTCCATCTTATCGTACCGCTATTTTTTATCATAACGAAACACAAAAAGGGCTTGCTGAAAAATCAAAACAAGCTCTTGCAGAAAGCAGTATGTTTAAAGATCCAATCGTGACTGAAATTCGTCCTGCTGCACCTTTTTACGAAGCAGATGACTACCACCAACATTTCTATAAAAAGAATCCAGAGAAATATGCTACTGAGCAAAAAGAATCTGGCCGTGAAGACTTTATTAAAGAAAATTGGCAAAAAAAATAATAAAAACGCATCGTGCTTTTTTAGTACGATGCGTTTTTATTTTTGATAAAAGTACCATACAATTAACAGAACAATTGCTGTTAGTGACCAAAGTACTATCTCGTTTTTCACTCTATTCTTTTTCTTAGTCATTTCATTCCCTCCTAATAACAATTAAACATATTCAAGTTTTTCTTTGTTTAATTGTCCACCTTATATACATGAATACATCCTTACAAATTCTAATAGCAAGACCACCAATAATTCCGATTGCAATTGAAATTACTAACATCTGTCCAAAACTAAAAGAATTTGTGTACGTTATGTAGAGAACGATACATATAAGTAAAACATCCGGTAAAGAAAGTAAAAACCTTTTAAGCATTCCTTTATTCTCCTCTATACTTTATTTATATCTTCTACTGTAATTTTGAAAGAAAGTTTGTTCAAAAATTCCATTTAGACCCTCATTTTACGAAAAATAATAAGAATCCCTTTTTAAAAGAGATTCTTATTCAGCAGATTTAAGTTTAATTATTTTCTACATATCCTATTCCATAATTACTCCTAAAATAGAATAATATTACTAATCATTTATTGTAAATTGACTATTTGCCAGGCGACCGAATGTCGCGCCAGCTACCTACATCACATTGGCCAAATTCATTATTACCTACCGCGACCACCGTGCCGTCTGATTTTAGTCCGACTGTATGTGCACAACCAGCCGCTATCGCTACAATATCGCGCCAATCGCTTACGTTACATTGACCATACTCATTCCAGCCCACGGCCACCACGGTACCGTCTAATTTTAGTCCGATTGTATGATTCGTACCAGCCGCTATTGCTACAATATCTATCCAGCCACTCACATCACACTGGTTATGTTTATCATTCCCCACTGCTGTCACCGTACCGTCTCGTTTAAGACCAACAGTATGAAGATACCCAGCCTTGACCGATACAATACCT